>JBIJDP010000352.1:0-3911 GCA_044344065.1 Opitutaceae bacterium | reverse complement strand
ATTCGCGTGCGACCGCCAAGCACGCGCCCGCGAGCGGGCGGCCTACACGGCGTCGAACACCCAACCGAGCCCGGCTGTCACGTCAGCAGCCGCACCGCAAAGGTCGCGAGCCAGTGCTCGCCCAGATAACTGCCGCTCGCCACCCGGCCGAGTCCCACCGCCGCGTGCCGCTGGGCCGCGGCCAGCAGATCCACCCGCGCCGGAGCCGTCCGCGACAGGCTCGAGGCAATGCCGCGCAGCATCCAGGCCCGGCTGAGATTCAATCCGTCCAAGTGCACAAACTGGGCGTCGTTGCGGTCCTGCGGTCGCGCCGGATTGAGCAGGGTCTCCGGCAGCACCGGCAGGAACTGGTGCCACCAGACTTCAAATTCCGCCCAGGGCAGCACCCGGCGCATCAGGTCGGCCTCGGCCAGCGCCGGCGAAATGAAATCCGCCCCGCCCGGTTCCCAACTGGCGGGCACCAGGGTGTCCGCACCAAACCAGCTCCGGCTGCGGCTGGTGATGATCTGCTCCAACTGCCGGTCCTTCACCGCCCGGGCGTAATCCAGCATCATGGCCAGGGAAAAGGCGGTGTTGCCGTGCATGCCCGTCCGCACCGGCTGGCTCAGGCGCGGCAGCCAGTCCATCACCGCGCCGGCGAGATACTTTTCGAGCGGCTGCAACGCGGCGGCCCAGCGTTGCGAAGCCGCATCCCCGTTGGCGCGGACTTCCGCCGCCAGCGCCAACAGCCAGCCCCAGCCGTAGGGACGCTCAAAGGTGCCGCGGCCGGGCACCTGGAAATAGGCCAGCTCGACGGCGATGTTGGCCGCGGTGAGATGACGGTCCAGCGCCGCCTCGATCGCCCGCGCCACGGGCAGCTTGGGAAACAGCCGGCGCAGACGCGCCAGCATCCAGTGCGTGTGCACGGCCGAATGCCAGTCGTAGCAGCCGAAAAAGGCCGGATGGAGTTCCTGCGGCGTGCGTACCTCGGCCGCATTGTGGGCCAGGTGCTGGAAGGAATGCGGCCATTCGCGGGCGATTCCTGCCCGGCCGATGCGGGCATATTGCAGGGCGCTCACGCGCGAGATACCTGGAACGGATGACATCATGGGAAAAAGAGAGCTGCGCGATCATCGCACTCCGGGCGGGCCTCAGGGTCGGGACAGGCAGACGAAGGCCAGCGCCATTGCACCCGGCACGGCCTGCACCCACAGGATTTTCCGGCTCGCGGTGGCCGCGCCGAAGACCCCGGCCACGATCACACAGCCGAGGAAAAACACCTTGGGCGCATAACCATCCGCCCCGGCCATCAGGCCCCACCCCAATCCTGCCGCAAGAAACCCGTTGTAGAGCCCCTGATTGGCCGCGAGGGCCTTCGTCGCCTCCGCCCGCTCCGGCGTCAGGCCGAAGGCCCGCCGCCCGTACGGCTTGGTCCAAAGGAACATTTCCAGCACCAAAAACCAGAGGTGCAGGACCGCCACCAAGGCGACCAGAATGTCAGCCAGGAGTTGCATGCCATGGATTCAAAAACGGCCGGCGGCGAACAAGCAACGGCGCACATGCCCGGACGGGGCGCAAAGAAGAGCCACTGCTTGAGGGTAGCATCCAGACTGGGTGCCCGGAGGGTCGGACGCGACTACTGCGTCCGGGAGGCAGGAGCCTGCTTGCAGGCGATTTTTATAGGCGCCGCTCATCGACGTCCGAGGGCGCACACAAGGTGCGCCCCTACATTAATCCCATCGCCTGCAAGCAGGCTCCTTTTTGCAGCGAACCTCCCTGAGGTAATCCTACGCCCCCGCCGGCCGGCGGGCGATCATCAGATTCGCCGTCATGTCCTGCACGATCTTGCCATGCTGATTGAGGGTCCGGCAGTGCAGCCGGATCGTGCCGCGGTCCGGGCGATGAGGCACCGGCCGGAGTTCCGCCACTTCCATGATCACCCGCAACTTGTCCCCGGGCCGCACCGGCCGCGGCCAGCGCAACGCCTCCACGCCCTGCCCGATCACGCCGCCGTCGAGTTGCATGTCGCTCAGGACCATGAGCCGCATGCTGACCGCCGCGGTGTGCCAGCCGCTCGCTACCAGCTGGCCGAACAGCGTGCCGGCGGCGGTCCCGGGGTCCGTATGGAACGGCTGCGGGTCGTATTGCCGGCCGAAGGCGGTGATTTCCTCCACCGACATCTCATGCTCGGCCGTGTGAAATCGGTCGCCCACCTTGACGTCCTCAAAATAACGCATGGCCGGAGCATGGCCGGTTCAACGGCATTGTCCATTGCGCCCGCAGTTGCCTCCCCGCCCTTCCGGGCTTTTTGTCGCCGCATCCCGTGGCCTCCTCCGCACCCAGCACCCTGACCGGCGTCCTCGAGCGCATCATCTTCTTCAACGAGGAGAACCACTACACCATCGCGGAATTCCGGCCGGATCCCTCCTCCGCCAAGGCTTCGGAGGGCAGGGCCGCGGAAATCAATCGGCCGGCGGTTGTCACCATTGTCGGCCCGCTGCCCGGTGTGGAGTGCGGCGAGACGCTGCACCTCTCCGGCGAGTGGACCAAGCACGCGCAGCACGGCGCCCAGTTCAAGGTGCTCGGGTTCAAGTCCGAGCTGCCCGCCTCGGTCTACGGCATCCGCAAATACCTCGGCAGCGGTCTCGTCCCGGGCATCGGCAAGGTCTACGCGAACAAGATCGTCGATGCCTTCGGTACCGACACCTTCCGCATCCTCAGCGAGGAATCCGCCCGGCTGCGCCATGTGGCCGGCATCGGCAAGAAACGCGCCGCCGCCATCAAGGAGGCCTGGGACGCCAAGCGCACGGAGCGCGAACTCTATATCTTTCTCCAGACCTACGGTGTCACACCCGGCCAGTGCGTGAAGCTCGTCCATCACTTCGGGGCGGAGGCGAAACGCATCCTTACCCACGAGCCCTACCGCGTGGCCCGGGAGATCGACGGCATCGGCTTCAAGACCGCTGACCGCATTGCCATCAACCTCGGTTTCGCCAACGACGCCCCGCCCCGCCTCGACGCCGGCATTATCTTCGCCCTCGAGACCCTGCAGGAGGAAGGTCACACCGCCTTCCGCGAGGCCGACCTCGGCGACTACACGGCCAACCTGCTCGAAACCGACGGCAAGCTCGTCACCGCCCGCATCGAGGCGCTCGTGGAATCCAAGGCCCTCGTCCGCCACTGGCCCAATGAAGCCGGGGTCGCCGACCCAGGACCGGGCCCGGCGAGCCCAGCTACAACCGCCCGCTCCCTTCGATCTCCGATCTCCCAACTCCGATCTCCGATCAAACCGGAACCGCTCCCCGGCTCCGGTTTGATCCAGCTGCCCCACAACGACCGCTTCGAGCAGAAGATCGCCGCCACGGTCGCCCGCCTCACGAAGACCGGCAGCGGACTGCCGCCCATCAAGGCCGATGCCGCGGTCAAATGGGCGGAAGCCAAGGCCGGCTTCGAGTTTCATCCCCTCCAGCGCAGCGCCGTGGTCAACGCGCTGCAGCACAAGGTCACCGTCCTCACCGGCGGGCCGGGCACGGGCAAGACCACGATCCTGCGCGCCCTCGTGGATATCCTGAAGGCCAAGAAAGTTCGCGTGCATCTCGCCGCCCCCACCGGCCGCGCCGCCCAGCGGCTCGCCGAGACGACCGGTGGCTTCGCCTCCACCATTCACCGCCTGCTCAAGTACGACGCCGGCAAGGGCGGCTTCGTCGCCAACGAGAACTCGCCGCTCGCCACCGATTTCCTCGTCGTCGATGAGGCCTCGATGCTCGACACGCGACTGGCCTCCGCGCTCTTCCAGGCCGTGCCGTCGCGCGCGCACCTGCTGCTGGTGGGCGACACCGACCAATTGCCCAGCGTCGGTGCCGGCAACGTTCTGAAAGACCTGATCGCCGCGAGTGCGGCGAACAGATCGGAGATCGAAAGTCGCTCCACCC
>JBIJDP010000486.1:0-3080 GCA_044344065.1 Opitutaceae bacterium | reverse complement strand
GTCCGTCATCTACCGCCAGCAGGGCCAGAGCCAGATCGTGACCACCGCCCACGCCATCAACGCCGGCGAAGCCTCGCCTCCGCCGGTGGTGACCGAGGTCGCCGGCGCCCAGGTGTGGAGCGATCTCAATTTCATCGCGGCGACCGACGCCGAGGACTGCCTGCGCAAGGTGATCCAGCTTTGCACCGAGTTCATTCCGCAACGGCTCAAATGGCCGCATCCCATCAACGACGTCCAGGTGCTCGCCCCCATGCACAAGGGCGTGGCCGGCGTGGCCAATTTCAACACCCAGTTGCAGGCCGCGCTCAATCCCCGCGCCCAGGGCCTGCGCACGCCCGGCGGCGAATACCGTCCCGGCGACAAGGTCATCCAGCTGCGCAACAACTACGACAAGAACCTGTTCAACGGCGACATCGGCAGCGTGGTCAGCACCGATGGCGTGGCCGGCACCCTCACGGCGGATTTCGACGGCGAAAAGCACACCTTTGACCGCGGCGAATTCAACGACCTCGCCCTCGCCTACACCATCAGCATCCACAAGAGCCAGGGCAGCGAGTACCCCGTCGTCATCGTGCCGCTGCTCAAGGCGCACTTCATGATGCTGCAGCGCAACCTGCTCTACACCGCCATCACCCGCGGCCGGAAAAAGGTCTTCATCGTCGGCGAACCCGCCGCCTACGCCATGGCCGTCCGCAACAGCGAATCCAAGCAGCGCATCACCCATTTGCAGCAAAAGCTCCTCGTCGGCACCGGTTGACTTGCCGACCGCGGTCGCATCCGCCGAGGCTTGGCCGCAGCATGAGCGACGCCTCCCTCATCCCCGCCGAGCGCATCGAAAGCCGTATTCTGGTCCTGCGAGGACAACGCGTGGTCCTCGACCGCGACCTGGCCGCGCTGTATGGCGTGAGCACCAAGCGGTTGAACGAACAGGTTCGTCGCAACCTGAACAAGTTTCCTGCCGATTTTTTCAACTTGATACACAAGAGGTTGCGCGTTCAAGGTCGCAAAATGCGACCTTGAAGCGCGGCCAAAACGTGAAGCATCTCCCGTTCGCCTTCACCGAACACGGCGCCATCCAAGCCGCCAATGTTCTCAACAGCGCCGCCGCGGAGGAAATGAGCGTCCACGTCGTGCGCGCCTTCGTCCGCCTGCGCCAGCTCATGGTGAACCACAAGGCCCTGTCCGCCCAATTGGCCGCACTCGAGAGCCGTGTCGGCGCCCACGACGGACAGCTCGCGGCGATCGTCGAAACGATCCGCCGTCTCACCACCTCCGACACGCCCACGCACGGCCGCAACATGGGCTTCCATGAAGGCAACCGCTGAGTGCACCGAATCCCCCAAACCGATTTTGACCGCGAAGGACACGAAGGAGCGCGGAGATTTTCAAAGCGATTTCATCGCGGAAACACGAAAGGACGGAAGTGCGGAAAAGGCCTTATTGATTCTGTGTCTCCGCCCTTCCGCGTTTCCGCGATTGGTTTGAAAACTGCGCTGCTTCGCGATCATTTCGCGATTCGCCTTAAACCCCATCAGCCGTTTCTCTTCACATTTCCCCATCTCTTTCAAACGATGCCCGCCCATCCCGCTCCCCGCTTCCCCGGACCGCAAAGCGCGGCCATGATCAAGGAACTGAGCCGCTACGTCCTGGCCGATCCGTATCCCTTCTGCGTGGATTTGGAAAAATCCGAAGGGATGTGGCTCGTGACCGTCGAGGGCGAGCGGCTCTTCGACTGGGCCGGCTACTACGGATCGAAGTGGATCGCGCACAACCACCCGCGTTTGTTCGAACCGGCTTACCTGCGCAGACTCGGCTTCGCGGCGAACAACAAGCTCGCGAACCCCGATTTCCTGACCCGCGAATGCCTCGACTACTACCGCGTGCTGCGCGAGGTCGCGCCGCGGTGCATGCTCAACGAACGGCTGGAGATCTACGCGGTCAACTCGGGCGCGGAGGCCGTGGAGAACATGATGAAGTATTTCATCAACCTGCACGACCGGAAGCGGGGACGGCAACCGGGACCGCGGCGGTTCATCTACTTCGACCAGGCCTTCCATGGCCGCACGATCTTTGCCCTCAACGTCACCGAGCTGACGCATGCGCCGGTGATCACCCGCGACTATCACGGGCTCGTGCACGGCAACATCCAGGTGCCGTTCCCCGCGGTGGATGAAGACGCCTCTGCCGAAGACAACCGGCGGCGGACCGCGCAGGCCCTGACCCTCGTCGGGCAACTCCTGCGCGAGCACGCCGGCGAAATCGTCGCCATTGTGCTTGAACCGCTGCAGGGTGCGGGCGGGCACCGCGCCGCCGAGAAGGAGTTTTTTCAGGGCCTGAGCCAGCTCGCGCACGACCACGATGTCTTCCTCGGGTTGGACGAGGTGCAGACGGCCGGCGGCCAGACCGGGTCCTTCTTCATGGTGGATCAGCTCGACCTGCCGTATCCGCCGCAGGCCATCGCGACGGGCAAGAAGCTCGGCAACGGCGTCATCTACATGCTCCACCCGATGGAGGACGAGGGTGTGCTCGACTCGACCTGGGGCGGCACGCTCGCCGACATGGTGCGGTTCGTGCAGGAACTCGCCATCGTCCGGGACGAACACCTGATCGAGGACGTGCCGTTCAAGGCGCAGCATCTGCTCACCCGTTTGCACGGACTGCAGGCAAAATACCCGGCTCAAGTGCGCAACATCCGCGGCGCCGGCCTTTATCAGGGCTTCAGCCTGGCAACCCCGGCGCTCAAGTCCGCCCTGGTGTCACGGGCCCTGGAAGAGGAAAATCTCCTACTCCTCGGCGCCGGCGAAACCTCGATCCGCCTGCGTCCCAACCTGCACGTGACCACCACCGACATCGACCAACTCGCGCAGATGCTGGAGCGCCTGCTGGACCGCCTATCAGCATAAAGCGCACTTTCAATTCCGCTCAGGTAGCCTGCTGGCAGGCGATGGTTTGACGTAGCAACGGTTTTGATTTTCGGTTGGCCGGGCATATTAGAAAGACTGAGGCGTGGCATAGCTCCGCCACACCGCGCGGGGAGCGAGCGCGGCAAGGGACCGCGGAGGGCGATCCGCTCAAAGGCC
>JBIJDP010000102.1:0-7034 GCA_044344065.1 Opitutaceae bacterium | reverse complement strand
TGACCGACGCCGATGTGGACGGCTCCCACATCCGCACCCTGCTGCTCACCTTCCTGTACCGGCAGATGAAGGGTCTCATCGAACGCGGCTACGTCTACATCGCCCAGCCGCCCCTCTACAAAATCAAGCGCAAGAAGCGCGAGCAGTACGTCGACAACGACGACCAGCTCAACCGCATCCTCCTCGAACTCGGCTCCGAGGACATCGTGCTCGCCCGGCTGGCCGACAGCCACGTCTTCTCCCCGGCGCAGATCGAGCATATTGTCGAGGGCCTGGCCGTACTGGAAAAGCTCGGCGGCGGCGTCACCCGCTACGGGGCCTCGCTGGCCGAGTACCTCGACCAGCAGGATCCCGCCAACCGCGCCCTTCCGCGCTACATTGCCCGCATCCGCGAAGGCAACCGCGAATCGCACGAATTCCTCCGCGACGAGGCCGCGCGCGCCCGCTTTGTGCAGGCCCACGACCTGGCCGCCGACGTCGCCGAGCAGGCCGACAACGTCGCCACTCCCGGCAGCACCCCGCCGATGGATGCCACCCTGGAGAAAAAACCCGCCGGACCGGTCAAGCGTGTCACCCTCCACGAGATCTACGAGAGCACCGAGATGGCCAAGGTCCTCAATGCCCTCGCCCGGACCGGCCTGGATATCGCCACCGTCAGCCCCACGGAGCAGCCCCGCTACACCATCACGGAAAACGCCGGCCAGAAATCGGAGTCCAAGACCGAGTTGTTCAGTCCGCTCGACATCGTCACCCAGATCCGCGCCAACGGCCGCAAGGGACTCAGCATCCAGCGCTACAAGGGTCTCGGTGAAATGAACCCGAAGCAGCTCTTTGAGACCACGATGGACCCCGAGAAGCGCCGCCTGCTCAAGGTCTCGATCGACGACGCCGCCAAGGCCGACGCCCTCTTCACGCTCCTCATGGGCGACGAGGTCCCGCCCCGCCGCCAGTTCATCGAGGACAATGCGTTAAACGTCCAGTTCCTGGACGTTTGAGTAGCTGAAGTAAGCGCAAAGATGCAAAGACGCGAAGGTATGAGCAAAGTAAACGTGCCACGGGACATTGAGGTTCTCGCCGCAACAACGGTAAACTCTGCCCTTGCCGCGCATCGGGCATTGGGCCCCGGCCTGCTCGAAAGCGCCTATCACGAATGCTTGGCCATCGAGCTGTCGCTGGCCGGACTGACCTGTGAACGTGAGAAAGTACTGCCCCTTTCGTACCGTGGGCGTTCCATTGAGAACGCCTACCGAATCGATCTCATCGTCAATGGCAGGTTGCTCGTGGAATTGAAGGCCATCGAAGCCGTCCAGCCTGTGCACCGCGTCCAAGTCTCCACGTATTTAAAGCTCCTGCGGCTGCCACTTGACCTCCTGATCAATTTCAACGTCCCGCTCATCAAGGACGGCATCACCCGGATCCTGAACCTGGATTTCCGCACTTCAGCTCTGACCTTAGCGCCTTCGCGTCTTTGCGCTTAACTCCTTTCCCGAATGTATACCGCCAGCGAAAAGCTCTCCTCCGCCAACATCACCGACATCATGCAGACGGCCTACATCGAGTATTCGATGTCGGTCATCATTTCGCGCGCCCTGCCCGACGCCCGTGACGGCCTCAAGCCCGTCCAGCGCCGCGTCCTCTACGCGATGCTCCGCGAAGGCCTGCTGCACAACCGCTCCTTCGACAAGTGCGCCGGTGTCGTCGGCGAAGTGCTGAAAAACTACCACCCGCACGGCGACTCCTCCGTCTACGACACCCTCGTCCGCATGGCCCAGCCCTGGGTGATGCGCTACCCGCTCATCGATCCGCAGGGCAACTTCGGCTCCGTGGACGGCGACCCCCCGGCCGCCTACCGGTACACCGAGGCCCGGCTCAAGGACATGGCCGAGGACCTCCTGAAGGACATCGAGGAGGACACGGTCGACTTCGTGCCCAACTACAAGGAGTCCACCACCGAGCCCACGGTGCTGCCCTCCGCCCTGCCGAACCTGCTGATGAACGGCTCGACCGGCATCGCCGTCGGCATGACGACGAACATCCCGCCGCACAATCTCGACGAGATCATCGATGCCACCGTCGCCATCATCGACCACCCGCGCATCACCGTGGACGAGCTGTGCGAGATTGTCCGCGGACCCGATTTCCCCACCGGCGGCGTCATCTCCGGCCGCGAGGGCATCCTCAGCTACCTGAAGACCGGCAAGGGCATCGTCCGCACCCGCGGCAAGGCCCACACCGAGGAGCTCAAGGGCGGCATGGAGCAGATCGTCATCACCGAGATCCCGTACAACGTGAATCGCGCCACCCTCGTCACCCGCATCGCCGAGCTCGTCGGCGAGAAGGAGATCGACGGCATCCGCGACCTGCGCGACGAGTCCGACGAGAACACCCGCATCGTCATCGAGCTGAAGCGCGGCGAACAGGCCAAGGTGGTCATCAACCAGCTCTTCCAGAAGACCGCCCTCGAGTCCTCCTTCGGCGTCACCCTGCTGGCCCTCGACAAGAAGCGGCCGAAGCAGATGAACATCAAGGAGCTCATCGAGTGCTACATCGAGCACCGCCGCGATGTCGTCACCCGCCGCACGAAGTTCCGGCTCCGGCAGGCGCTCGATCGCGCCCACATCCTCGAGGGCTACATCATCGCCCTCGATAACCTCGACGACTTCGTCAAAATCATCCGCGCCTCGCAGAACCGCGAGGAGGCCAAGGAGCGTTTGATGGCGAAGTACCCGCTGTCCGAGCGCCAGACCGACGCCATCCTCGAGCTCCGCCTCTACCAGCTCACCGGCCTCGAACGCGGCAAGATCGAGGCCGAATACCTCGAACTCATGAAGCTCATCGAGGAACTCCGCAGCATCCTCGAGTCCGAGACCAAGCTCATGGCGCTCATCAAGTCCGAGCTGCTCGAGATGAAGGCGAAGTACACCTCTCCGCGCCGCACCTTGATCGAGGCCGCCATCGGCGAGTTTCGCATGGAGGACGTCGTCCCCAACGAGGGCTGCGTCATCACCGTCTCCCACCTCGGCTTCATCAAGCGCACCCCCGTCGCCGAGTACCGCTCGCAAAAGCGCGGCGGCAAGGGTGTCATCGGCACCGACACGTACGACGAGGATTTCGTGGAGCACCTCTTCACGGCCTCAACGCACGACTACATCCTGTTTCTCACCAGCATCGGCCAGTGCCATGCGAAGAAGGTTTACGACGTGCCCGAGGGCACCCGCACCGCCAAGGGCAAGTCCGTTGCCTCCTTCCTGCGCCTGGCCGAAGGCGAGAAGATCGCCGCCATGCTCTGCGTGAAGGATTTCGCGGCGGACAACTATCTCGTGATGGCCACCAAGCGCGGCATCATCAAGAAGAGCTCCCTCTCGGACTACGCCAACTGCACCCGCGAGGGCGGGCTCATCGGCATCAACCTCGCCGAGGGCGACAGTGTCATCGGCACCGTCCTCACCACCGGCGAGAACGAGCTCATCCTCGTCTCCCACCAGGGTCTCGCCGTCCGCTTCCGCGAACGCGATCCGGAGAACGGCGAGGACCTGTTCCGGCCCACCGGCCGGGCCACGGGCGGTGTCACGGGCATGCGCTTCAAGCTCGAGAGCGACTACCTCGACGTCATCGAGGTCGTGGATCACGATGCCAAGTTCCTCGTGGCCAGCGAGGCCGGCCTCGGCGTCCGCACCCGCTTCGAGGACTACCGCCTCATCAACCGCGGCGGGTCCGGCGTGTGGGCCATCACCCTCCCCGAGGACAATTCCATCAACCTCGCCGGCGCGCTGAGCGTGCGCGACGACGACGAGATCATGCTCCTCACCGCCAAGGGCCAGAGCGTCCGCTGCCCGGTCAACACCATCCGCGAGACCAACCGCGGCGCCAAGGGCGTCAAACTCCTCACCCTCGCCGAGGGCGACAAGCTCCTCAGCATCGCCCGCATCGTCGAGACCCCCGAGGAACAGGAAGCCCACGCCGAGCCGGCGGAGTGAACTGCAGGGCGGGGTTTCCTCCTTCGCCCGGCCTTCAACCGTCGCCAAGGCTATGGTGGACAAGACGGAGGACAGGTCCGAACCCCGCCTCCTCCTACTCTGCGCTGGAATCCAATCTTTCTCGTTCTCGTAATCTTTCTCTTTCTCGGCCTGGAAAGATGGCGCCCGATTGCGACCGAGGGCGGTCGCGCTCCCAGGCGGAGTTCCTCTTTCGCCAAGGCTTCGGAGGACACGTCGGAAACCCCGCCCTACAGCTGCAAGCTGGCTGTCAGGCTTTGCACATGTCCGTCGACCCGTGCGACTTTTTCGCCGTCCCCGCCATTCCACCCTTGCCAATGATTTGGCGGCGGACTCCTTTGCTGCTTCATCCTCTGATTTGAATCCGCATGCCCGGCCGCCTCTCCCAACTTCTCGATCCCGCCCGCATCAACCTGCACGTGCAGGGCACCAAGCGCACCGTGGCGCTTAATGAGGTGGCGCGGCTTCTCTCCACCCATCCCGAAGTCGCGAACTTCGACGGCTTTTACAATGAGCTGCTGGCCCGGGAACGGCTCGACACCACCTACCTGGGCAACGAGATCGCCCTGCCCCATGCCCGCACCGAGCACGTGAAGAGCATCGTGCTCGCCATCGGCCGGAGCGACACCGGCATCCATTTCGAGAACTGCAACCAGACCGTCCGGCTGATGTTCATCCTCGGCACGCCGAAGTCGAATCCCACCGACTACCTTATGGTCGTCAGCTCGCTCTGCAAAATCCTCAAGGAACCCGCCAACCGCGAGGTCCTCATGGGCGCCGCCACCGCGGAGGAATTCGCCGCCGCCCTGACCGCCGCCGAGGCCCGGTTGTTCGCTCCCGCCTGACGCGGAAGCAGCCTTGGCAAAGGCGCCGCGACCCTTAGCCTGACTCCGCGGCATGATCCATTCCTTCATCTTCAGCGAGGGCAAACTCGTCGGTCAGGACCTCGAACTCGAGGCGCTCCGGCTCGTGGCGGCCGACAAGGGCCTGCTGCTCTGGGTCGATCTGGCCGACCCCACCCCGGAGGAAACCAAGTCCATCCTCGAGGGCGTCTTTCAGTTCCACCCGCTCGCCATCGAAGACTGCACCACGCCGAACTCGTTGCCCAAGGTGGAAGATTACGAGGACTACCTGTTCCTCGTCATCCATGGCGTCGATTACACGCGCACCGACAAGTTCAGCACCACGGAACTCGACCTTTTCCTCGGCCGGGACTTCCTCGTCACCTTCCACCGCCGGCCCATGCGCAGCGTGCAGGGCACCATGGACCGTTGCACCAAGAACGCCGGCGGCTTCACCCGCACCGCCGACCGCCTGGCGCACCAGGTACTTGATCTGCTGACCGACAACTACAAGCCCGTCGTCGAGGAACTGCGCGGCGAGATCGAGGAACTCGAGGAAACCGTCCTCGCCCGTTCCTCCGAGAATCTCATCCCGTCGCTGCTCGCCCTGAAGAGCGATCTCTCCCACCTGCGGCAGACGGTGCGTCCGCAACGCGACGTCATCAACCGCCTGGCCCATGGCGAGTCCCGGACCATCCGCGCCACTTCGCTCCCCTACTTCCGCGACCTGCGCGACAACCTCATCCGCATCGACGAAACCGCCGCCGGCTACGCCGACCAGTTGCTGATCTCCTTCGATCTGTACCTCAACAAGTCGTCCTTCCAGGCCAACGAAGGCATCAAGGTCCTCACCGCCCTCACCGCCATCACCCTGCCGGCCACCATCATCGCCACCTGGTACGGCATGAACTTCCAGCACATGCCCGAGCTCAGTTCGCCCTACGGATATCCGATCTGCGTCGGCATCACGCTCGTGCTGACGGCCCTGATGTGGGTTTGGTGCAAACGCCGGAAATGGATCTGACCGCGCCATGATCACCACGCTCGTTTACCGGGACGCGCGCTTTGTCGCCCAAAATCCACCGGCGGAGACCCTCGCTGCCCTCCGCACCGAGCCCAATGTCATGCTTTGGGTGGATCTCGCGTCGCCCACCGCGGACGAGACCAAGCTCGTGCTCGAATCCGTCTTCGCCTTTCACCCCCTGACCATCGAGGACTGCGTCACTGATTCACCGTTTCCCAAGCTCGAGGAGTATGACGACTACCTCTACCTCGTGATGCACGCCGTGGACTATTCGCGCGCGGACAAGTTCACCACCACCGAACTCGATCTCTTTCTTGGCAAGAATTTCCTGGTCACCTTCCACCGCCTGCCGCTCAAACCCGTCCAGGCTGCGCTCGACCGCTACCTCAAGGCGCCCGGCACCCCTGTGCGCGGCCCCGACCGTTTCGCGCACGGCATTCTCGACCTCATGGTCGAGGCCTACAAACCCGCCCTCGATGAACTGCGCCAGGAACTGGAGCAGATCGAAAGCGGCGTCCTCCAGCAGATGGGTCCCGACGAACTCTTCCCCCGGGTCGCCGGGTTGCGCAAGGAACTCTCCGCCCTGCGGCAGATCGTCCGCCCCCAGCGCGAGATCGCAGCCGTCCTCACGCAGGGCAAGTCCCGCTTTATCCGACCGCTCATCGTCCCCTACCTGCGCGACCTGACCGAGGATCTCAGCCGCATCGAATCGCAGTCCGGCGCCTGGGCGGAGCAGCTCATCCTTACCTTCCGCGTTTACCTCAACAAATCCGGCCACGAGGCCAACCTGGGCATCCGGGTGCTCACCGGCATCACCGCCGTCACCCTCCCGGTCATACTCATCGGCGGCTGGTACGGCATGAACTACGAGCGCATGCACGAAACCGAAGCGGTCTACGGCTACTACATCGCCCTCGCCCTCATGGTCGTGGGCACCGCCGGGATGCTGCTGTTTCTCCGGCGGAAAAAGTGGCTTTGAGGCGGTCCGTAGAGCTGGTGGGACAGGCACACACACGCCTGACTGTAGGAGCGGCTTTATGCCGCGATGTTGCCCTCCCATTCGCGGCATAATACCAATTACGGTAAGGAATGAGACTTTAGGTTAGAGCGCCAGCGTTTGCTTGATCAAGCAACCAACCCGCGCCGATGAGTTGCGCGACGCGCGTCCCGCTG
>JBIJDP010000101.1:0-7053 GCA_044344065.1 Opitutaceae bacterium | reverse complement strand
CGCCCCTTGTTGCTACATCGGCTTCGGCGAGCGCGGCGGGCAGGTGGCGGCGTTGGCGAGCGGGCAGGCGGCGCGGATGCGGCCCAACAGGTCCTGGTAAAAATCAAAGATCGGATCGCCCGGCGTGCGGGGCAGTTTGCGATCGAGCTCGGCCGCCAGTTTGATCGCATTGGCCTGGTATTCCTCTCGGACCTTGGCGGCGCGCTCGCGGTAGTCGGAATTGTCGACGCCGGCGTGCTCGGCCAGCTTGGCCAGCCAGTTGTGGGCGTACTGGACGTGGGCGGTCTCGTCGATGATGTCGAAGAGCATCATCTCGGCGGATTCGAAATCCTGGCCTTCCTTGAAGTCCACATAGCCCTCGTTCTTGACCACGAAGTGCCCGGTCTCGGCCACCATGCCGATCATGAAGACGTGCTGATAGAGCTGTTCCTTCGTGAGGGGCTCCAGCTTGAAGGGGGCGAGCAGCTCGCGCTGGCGGGCGTAGGCTTCTTCGAGCGGGATCCCGCGTTCGGCGGAGATCTTGTTCAGCTCCTCGACCCGCTGGGCCTGGTCGTAACCGGAGTAGCCGACTTCCTCCAGGCTGATGCCAAAGTCGCACAGCCGCGAGTAGCCGGAGTCGCCGTGGCGGGACTCGTCCCAGAGGTGGCGGGAAATGTCATGGTGCCACTGCCAGGGCATATAGTGACCGTAATAGATCCAGGCGAGCTGGTCGTCGGGCAGGTTCTTCTCGAGCATGTAGCCGTAGGCCCAGAAGAGGCGGCGGGCCTCGATGTTGGTGGCAAAGTCAGCCCGCACATAATCCATGAACTGCTGCTTGGGCCGGATGGGCTCGGTGCGCGCGCTGAAGCGGGACAGGCGGAAATCCGTGCCCACGCCGGCGGGCCGGGCCTCGGCATCGCGGGTGACCGGCAGGGCGGCGCGGAACTGGCCGCACTCGTTGAGCAGGGCGGTGACGCGGGCGCGATAGGCAGCGTCCGTCTTGTGCGGATGGCGGCGGCGGTAATCCCGGTACCAGAGCCACTGCTGGCTCTTGATCTGGTTGATCTCGTGCAGCAGGGCGATGGTCGGCGCGTCGTGGATCGGATGGACCTTCGCGGTGTATTCCCCGTAGGCGCCGACCAGGGTCTTGAGGATCAGCTCGTAGCTACCGTCCAGCGCATCATCCAGGCACGGGGCGAGCAGCACGGCGTTGGCCAGTTGCTCCAGCCGGTTGGAAACCGGAGCGTCCGCCTTGCCGCCGGGAAATTGCTCCACGCGCTCGCGCAGGCGGCGCACGCACTCGGCCTGATCCCAGACATGCCGGTGGATCATGCTCTTGTCGTTCCATTCGGCGACATCCTTGCCCCAGGCGACGATCAGACGGTGCAAGGATTTCTCCATGTACTGCCAGTCATTGAGCAGGTCGACCGTGCGCGGTTTCTGCTTCGAGTCGGGGGCGATCAGAACGGTGCGGATGGCGGGGGCGGCGGGCGGGTCAACCAAGGGGGTGGTCATGGCGGATCAGAATAGCAATAAACTTGCCAAACGCCTATGTCTGAGTGCGCATGGCTTGTGCCTAAAATTGACCATCAGCGCTGGTCGAATCCCTTCACGCAGAGCGGGCTCCGCCTGCCTGCGGCGGCCGGACGCGAGGGCTGCCAGCTGCACGAGGCGGGGTTCATGCAGCTTGATGAGCATTGGCGGCATGAAGGCGTCTGCAGTCCGTTCTGGCGGGTGTTTTATGATTTCAATGATGGCGCCTGGGTGCGGTCGGGCGGACGGCGCTTCGAACCCGGACCCGGGCAGGTGGTGGTAATGCCCGAGGGCGTGCCCTTTGATTGCGGGAGCCGGGCCGGGGTGGAGCACCTCTGGCTGCATTTTTCCATGTATCTCATGCTGCCGCAGGCGGCGCCCGAGGTGTTTGCATTGCCGGCCGGGGCGGCGCTGCGGGCGGTGGCGGGTGAACTCCGCGGCTATATAGCGGCGGGTGACCTGGCGGCGGTGCGGCACACGGGTGCAGCCATGTTGCACCTGATATTTGCCGGCAGTCCCGGGGTGCGGGCGGAGACCGTGCCGGACCGGCTGCGCCGTGTATTCAACCTGATAGAGCATACATTGGATGGCGATATCACCAACGCGACCCTGGCCCGGCAGGCTGGGATGAGCGTCGAGGCCTTCATCCGCTGGTTCAAGGCGCGGACCGGGCGGACGCCGGCGGCCTTCGTGGCGGAGCGGCGCATCCGCGAGGCCTGCCGGCTGCTGGCGTTCGCGGAGGACTCGGTCGAGCAGGTGGCGGAGGCGGTCGGGTTTGCCAACCGCCATCATTTCAGCCGGGTGTTCAAGCGCCATGCCGGCTGCGGACCGGCGGCCTTCCGGCGCGGCCGCACCCGGATATAATAATATAGTTCGCCAATTGCTATAGCGCAATAGTGTCGCTTGTAGCATGGGTTTAGCGACGCAATATGGCTTGCCTGTAGCATGTGTATTGATAGACAATACAGACCAACCAAAAAAATCATGGCTGCAAAAAACATATTGAAACAACTCGCCAAGGCCCGCGCCCAGGTCTCGAAACTCGAACAGGCTGTCGCAGCCAAGCACAACAAGGTGCTGGCCAAACTGCCGGCCCAATACGGCTTTGATGACGTCGACGCCTTCCTCCAGGCCGTCAAGAATGCAACCAAGGGCGGTGCGCGCAAGAGCGGTGCGGCCAAGCCCGCGACCGGCGGTAAGCGCCGCAAGCGCGCGGTGATCACGGCCGAGACGAAGGCCAAGGTGAAGGCGCTCGCCGAAGCCGGCAAGACGGGCGGGGAAATCGCCAAGACTGTGGGCATCTCCCTGCCGAGCGTGCAGAACATCAAGCGCGAGCTGGGCCTGACCAAGGGCAAGAAGAAGTAAGCGGCCGCCGCCTGATTTTCCGATCCTCCGCCCTCCGCCCAAAGCGGGGGGCTTTTTTGTGTTGGCCATCCGGAGTTAATGGGGTTCGTCATTCCGCCATGTCAGCCGACTATATCCAAGCGAACACCAACGGACGCCTGCATGACGCGCGCGAACCCTCCATCGCGCCGCTCAACCGGGGCTTCCTGTATGGTGATGCGATTTACGAAGTGTGGCGCACCTATGACGGAGTGCTGTTCGCCTGGACCGAGCACTGGGACCGCCTCGAGCAGTCGGCCGCGGCGCTGCACCTGACCCTGCCTTGCCCCCGGGAGCCCATGCTCGGCGAGATCCGGCGCACCGTCGCGGCGTTCCGCCAAGCCACGGGATATCGCGGGGATCTGTATATCAGGCTCCAGATCACCCGGGGCGGCGGCGCGATCGGGCTGGATACGGGCCTCGCGGACCGGCCTGATTTTGTGCTGCTCGTCCAGCCCAACAAGGCCCTGCCGCCGGAAAAGCTGCAGACCGGCTACCGGCTTTCCCTGGCGACCGGCCTGCACCGCAACCATCCGGACAGCCTCAATCCCGCGTGGAAGACCGGGAATTACCTCAACAACATCCTCTGCCTGCGGGAGGCCCGCGCGCGCGGCGCGGACGAGGTTGTGATCACGAATCTTGCCGGGGAGGTGACCGAGGCGGCGGTGGCGAATCTGGGTTATGTGCGGGACGGCGAGGTGCTGACGCCGCCCTTGCAGGCCGGAATGCTGGCGGGGATCACGCGCGAGCTCGTGATCAGTCGCGTGGCGCCCGCGGCCGGCATCAAAATCACAGAGACCACGATCAGCCCGGCGGATTTTGCCCGGATGGAGGAGTGCTTCATGCTCTCCACGACGAAGGATGTCGCCCCCGTGGGGAGCATTGACGGACACCATTACCGCGTGGCGCCTGACACTGTATCGATGCGCCTCAAGGCCGCCTTTGCGGACTATGTACGCGGCTACATCGCGCGTAACGCCGACCTGAAACTGTAGGAGCGGATTTATGCCGCGACCGAATGATTCAAATTTATTCGGCGGCCTCCTGTAGGGGCGCCGCTTGACTGCGCCCGTTCGATTCCCGCAGGGCGGGCGCAACCCGAGGGCGCACACGACGTGCGTCCCTATAAGCGAGTCGGCGCAATTTGAAGACGCACCTTAATACTGCGCCAGCGCCGGGTCGATCCGCTCCGCCCAGGCGTTGATGCCGCCGTCAATATTGCTGACGTTGGCCAAGCCGTTGTGCCGGAGATACTGCGTGACGCGCAGACTGCGGCTGCCGTGGTGGCAGAGCACGAGGATATGACGGTCCCGGGGCAGCGTCCCAAGCCGGCCGGGGATCTCCCGCATCGGGATGTGCACGGCCCCGGCAATGCGGCAAATCTCCAGTTCCGACGCCTCCCGCACATCCAGCAACAGGGTCGTTGCGGGCTGCGCGTCGAGCAGCTGGCGGGCTGCCTCCACCGAAAGTTCCATGGGCACGGGTTCAGCTGACATGTGACCGGGAAAGAGGGCAATCCGGCCCAAGGCGCAAATGAAATTGCACCCTTGGGACGTGAGCTCCCATATCGCGCCATGCGTTGCCTCGGCATCGATTACGGCACCCGGCGCATCGGGCTCAGCTACGGCGATGAGATCGGCGTGGCCACACCCCTGCCGGCCCTCGTGCAGGCGGAGCCGGAGCAACGCTGGACCGCACTCGCGCAGCTTATCCGGCAGCGGCGCATCACCGATCTCGTACTGGGCTATCCGTTCAACATGGACGGCTCGGCGGGCTTCAAGGCGAAGGAGGTGGATGACTTCGCGGAACGCCTGCGGCAGGAGTTCAGGCTCCCGGTGCACCTGGTGGACGAGCGGCTCACGAGCTAC
This sequence comes from Opitutaceae bacterium, assembly GCA_044344065.1. Taxonomy (GTDB): domain Bacteria; phylum Verrucomicrobiota; class Verrucomicrobiia; order Opitutales; family Opitutaceae; genus UBA2377. The sequence goes on along the minus strand of JBIJDP010000101.1, from coordinate 2,290 downwards.
GAGGCCGAGTCCACGATTGCCAAGGCCAAGCGCCGCGACGTGCGGGCGGGTGGGATCATCGACTCACGCGCCGCGACGATCATCCTGCAGGACTACCTCAGCCAGGCCATTCCGCCGCCCCCGCCGGAGGGGTTGGCCGCGGATGAGTAGGCTGGGATCGGTTGTAGCCGGGCTCGCTTTATCCCGGTTCGCAAGGCTCCGGGGTCAGCGACCCCGGCGGCATCATACCTCCAGCAGTGCCCGGAGTTCGCCGAGGTTCTCCACGACCCGGTCATGCCGGGCACGGAGTCGGGCCGACGGGTGGTGGCCGGCGGCGACGAGCACGCAGTCGACGCCCATGTGCCGGGCGACATCGAGGTCGTGCAGGGTGTCGCCGACCATCAGCACCTCGGCGGGCGGCAGGCTAAGTTCAACGAGCCATTCGCGGCCCAGCTCGGCCTTGCTGTGGGCGTAGATGTTGTCGAGGCCGGTCAGGCGGATAAAGTGCGGCGTGAGGCCGAAATGCCCGACGATCTCATGCAGCGTCTCCTGGCGGTAGGCGGAGAGGATGGACTGGGTGACCCCCGCCCGCGTCACGGCCGTGAGCATGTCGGCGACCTGGCCATGCAGCGGGCAGTCCCAGCGGTTGGCATCATAGGCGCCGATGAATTCCTCGCTCAGCTGCTCGAAAGTGTCGGTCGCCGGGTCGAACCCGAGACGGAAATAATAGTCGCGCACCGGAAAATCGAAGAGCGCATGGTAGCGCGCCCGGTCGAGGAGCGGCAGGTTTCGCCGGCGCAGCAGGCCGTTCATGACGCCGATCGAGTAGTCGAGGTCGTCAATGAGGGTGCCGTTCCAGTCCCAGACAATGTGGCGGTAGTGCAGGCGCGTCATGTGGCGAAAACACTTTGGACAGCGCGGGCCAGGCGGCGCAACATCCTTGGCGATGACCACCGCCGCCCAAGCTGTCCGCCGCTGGAAATGCACCTGCGCCTACGACGGCACGGCCTTCGCCGGCTGGCAGAGCCAGAAGGGCGGCGCGGCGGTCCAGGATGTCATCGAGGCGCGGCTGGCCGCGATCTTCAAGGGCGCGGTCCGCATCCATGGCAGCGGTCGCACCGATGCCGGGGTCCATGCATTGGGACAGGTGTTTCATTTCGATGCCGACTGGCGCCATGGCGCGCCCAAGCTGCTCGCGGCGTTGCGATCAGGCCTGCCGCCGGCGATCCAGATCAAGTCGGCGCGGATCGTGGCAAAGGATTTTCACGCCCGGTTCAAGGCCAGGGGGAAGCGCTATGAATACCGCCTGCGGCTCGGGGACGCGGATCCGTTTGAACGGCCCCATTGCTGGCCGGTCTTCAAGCCGCTGGATTTTGCCGCGATGGCGACGGTGGCGGCGCTGCTGCGCGGCCGGCATGACTTCCGGGCTTTCTCGGCCCTGAACGGCACGGAACGCGAAACCACCGTGCGGGATCTGCGGCGCCTGGACATCATCCGCCGTGGCCGCCGCGTGCGCATCATCGCCGAAGCGGACGGGTTTCTCTACAAGATGGTGCGCAGCCTCGTCGGGACCCTGGTCTCGGTCGGGGAGGGGAAGCTGACGCCGGCGCAGGTCCGGGCCCTGCTGTCGGCGCCACAGCGCACCCCGGCGGTGCAGACCGCGCCGCCGCAGGGCCTGTTCCTGGTCAGGGTCTTTTACCGTTGAGCAGGCGGTGCCAACCCTGGGTGTGCGGCCTGGCCGGCGTGCTGTTTCCACCGGTATGCGTGCATTGCCGCGGACTGGTGGAGGCCGGGCCCTATGCGCATATCTGCGCGGCGTGCGCGCGGTTGATCGAGTTTGTGTCGGCGCCCCATTGCACGACCTGCGGCCATCCGTTTTACGGCGAGGTCGAAGGTGAGCGCATGTGTCCGCACTGCGAAGGGTTGAGGCCGGCCTTTCGCGAGGGCCTCACGGCGGTCCTGCTGAAAGGACCGGTCCGGGCGCTGGTGCACGAGCTGAAATACCACCGCGGGCTGCATGTCATGGCGGACGTGGCCGCGCTTTTCCGCCAGGTCCCTGGCCTGCTGGACTGGATCCGCGACGCCGTGCTCGTGCCCGTGCCGCTGCACCCGCGCAAGGAGCGGGAACGCGGCTACAACCAGAGCCGGCTGCTGGCCGAAGGCCTGGCGCAGGCTGCCGGCGGCGGTGCGCGCATGGCCGGGCTGCTGCAGCGCACCGAGGATACGCCGTCGCAAACCTACCACGACCGCAAGACCCGCCGGGACAACCTGAAAAATGCCTTTGCACTGGCTCCCGGCGCAGCCATAACTC
>JBIJDP010000100.1:0-7156 GCA_044344065.1 Opitutaceae bacterium | reverse complement strand
TGTCGGCGCGGACGAATTGAAAACCACCGTGCTGCCCGACAAGCCGCCGTTGTTCGAGGACGCCATCATCAACCCCGTCCGCGAACTCACCGCCGCCATCCGCGAAAACCGCCCGCTCACCAACACGCCGGCGGAGAATCTCCGCATCCACGGTGTGCTCGACGCCCTGCACGCCTCCGGCCGCACGCAACAGGCGGTCAAGGTGGCGGACTGAGAAATGCGGAATGTGGAAAGCTGGAAAACAGGAATCGAACCCGAAGCCGGACCTGAATTCCTGATTTCCACATTCCACTCCGTTCAGTCATCCCAGAACTCTCTCCTCCCATGGCCCTCCCCAACGAACTCATCCTGTTCAACAACCATTTCGTCATGCACCGGCGGCAATATCCGTACCGGACGCGCCTGGCGATTGCCGCCGACACGGGCTACGACGGCTACGAATTCCATCCCATCGAGCCCGGCGACGACAAGGTCTGGGACGAAGCCACGGCGGCCTACCGGGCCAGCGGACTCCGGCGCGCCGGCATGTACATCGTGTCCAAGGGCATCAATGACGACGACCACGACAAGTTCGACGCCGAGGTGGTCCGGGCGAAGCGCATGATCGACCGCCTCGCCGCGATTGATCCGCAGGCCTTCGTCAATTTCACCATCCTCAGCAATCCCGGCGGCAAATCCACGCCCGACTACCGTGAGGCCGGCTCGGCCAAGGCCGAGGCCCGGCACTGGGAGCGCACCGCCCGCATGCTGCGCGAGGTTGACGCCCATGTCGCCCTGCGCGGGCTGACCTGCAACCTCTACAACCACGTGTGGTTCATGATCGACACGCCGGCCGCCGAGATGCGTGCGATCGCGGAGAGCGGCGCCAAGGTCATCCGGCCCGGCATCGCGCTCTTCCATGCGTTCTTCCACCTCGGCGTGCCCGACCTCCACGAGGTGATGGCGCAGCCCGGGATGGAGCGGCTCGGCTACTTCGCCGTGCTCAACGGCTGGCCCAAGCCCGCCGAGCCCTTCCGCACGCGCCCGCTCGACGACGGCAACATCGACGTGGCGGCGGCCCTCGGCCTCGTCTGGGCGCGCGGCTACACCGGTCCCATCGTCTCGCAGGCGTACGATCTCGGCGGTGACGCCTGGCTCACGGCGAAGCGCTCCATCGACTACATCCGCGAGATTTACGACCGCTACCAGCGCAACCCGGCGTTGAACCCGCACGCGAAGTAGCGCAGGATCATTCTCTATCTCGTAATCTTTCTCTTTCTCGGGCCTTGAGGGTTGGGTGTTGGTGGTTCTGCACCTGACGTTGAGAACGAGTACGAGAACGAGAAAGAGAACGATCCAGATTCCCCTTTTTCATGTCCCGCATCGCAAAAATAGAAATCGGCCGCTTCGACTACGCGGTGGCGGGAGAATTCAAGTTCTTTAAGCCCGGCCCCGACGGCCGCGTCACCCGGCCTTCGGTGCTTGTGCGGCTGACGGATGAAAACGGCGTCATCGGCTGGGGACAATCCGTGCCAGTGCCCACCTGGACCTACGAGACAGTGGAAAGCGTGCTGACTACATTGGAGCATTATCTGGCTGAGGTGGTGATCGGACGCGACCCGGCGGATTTTGCCGGCCTGCACGCCGCCATGAACACGGCGATCCGCCCGGCCTTTTCGGTCGGACAACCGCTCTGCAAGGCGGCCCTTGACCTCGCCTGCTACGATCTCGTCGGCCGCCAGCGCGGCGTGCCGGCGTGGACGTTGTTTGGCCCACTGCATGGTAGGGTCGCCGCTTGCGGCGGACCAGTTGGATATGCGCAAGCCGTCAGCACTGCGAATACCGAGCCGGCCTCGCGCAAGCACGAGCCCTACGGTCAAACCGGTGCCGCCCTCGACTCGCTCACCCTCAGCTGGACCGTGGCCTCGCAGAAGTGGGAGGTGATCGAGCGCCAGCTCGCCGAGGGCAAGGCACGCGGCTACCGCAATTTCAACATCAAGGTCGGCGCGCCGCAAACGGCCGACTACGATCTCGAACTCGCGCGCAAGGTCCGCGCGTTCGCACCCGACGGCTTCCTCTGGGCGGATGCCAACACCGGCTACACGCCCGCGGAGGCGCTGGCCATGGCGCCGCGATTGCGGGACGCCAGCGTGGACGTCCTCGAATCACCGTTGCCGCCGACGCAGGTCCGCGGCTACCAGGCCTTGAAAAAGCAGGGAGCGCTGCCCGTGCTGATGGACGAGGGGATTGTCGGCCCCGAGGTCGCCTCCGAGTTCATTGCCCTCGGCATGCTCGACGGCATCGCGATGAAACCCGCCCGCAACGCCGGGCTGTGGCCCTCCGTGCAGATCGTGAACGAGCTGCGCGACCGCGGCCTGATGGTCCTCGGCTCCGGGCTCAGTGATCCGGATTTCTCACTACTGGCCTCCTTGCATCTCTTCACGTGGAGCGGGATGACTCGGCCCTGTGCGCTCAACGGGCCGCAATTCCTGGCCGACAGCCTGTTCGGCGGTGCTTTGGCGCCCAAGGCGGACGTGCTGACACTGCCGACGGCGCCGGGCCTGGGATTTCTTCCGGATGAACGAGCTGCGGCTTGCCTGCGGCCGGTAGCGGGGCTGTGATCGCACGCCCCCTCGTCCAGAATGCCCCGTCCTGTCGTCCGTAAACTCCGCTTTGCCCTCAAGTTCGCCGCCGGCGTCATCGGTGCGGCCATCGGTCTGACCTTTCTAGCCCTGGGCACAGCGGCATTTTTCCGGCCCGATCTCAGGCAGCCGCCCGTCAAGCCCAGCGAGCGCGAGGCCGCGGCGGCCCGGAAAGCGCGCGATCCGCAGCTAAGCCCGGACCGGCCGCCACTCGTCTGGCGGGACGTGGATTACACCGAGGACGCGCGCGGCGCCTGGTGGCCCAAGGGCGAGTCGCCGATCCTCGCGGCGCTGGTGAAGGAAGGGAAACTGCCGCCCGTGGCCGAGCGCACCGGACCCGAGCCGCTCGTGATGGCGGGACTGGAGGAACCAGTCGGCCGCTACGGCGGCACCTGGCACCGGCTGGCGACGAATCCCGACGACATCGAGGGCCTGATCTCCTACCGGCTGTCTTATGCGACCTTGGTGCGCTGGTCGCCGCACGGCTACCCCGTCGTGCCGCACCTGGCCAAGTCGTGGACCGTTTCGCCCGACTACCGGGTGTGGACCGTCACGCTGCGCCGGGGCCTGCGCTGGTCCGACGGCCAGCCATTCACGGCCGATGACATCATGTTCTGGTGGGAGTGGGAGGCGCTGTACTTTAAGTCCGGCGCCCAGCCCCTGATCAGTTATTACTTCATGCAGCACGCGGGCCGGATCGGCCGCATCGAGCAGGTGGACAAGCTCACCGTGCGCTTTGTCTTCGATGACCCGCACGCCATGTTCCTCGAGGTGCTCGCAAGCGCGGTGGACTGCTTCCGGCCCGCGCACTACATGCGGCAGTTCCACCCCAAGATCGGCGATCAAAAGCTCATCACCGCGACCATGCAGGCGATGAACCTGGCCAGCGCGGACGCCGTCTACGCCCGCATGGCCAACCGGCGCAACCCCGAGCACCCGCGCATGTGGCCCTGGATCTATACGCAGTACCGCTCGGCCGCGCCGCAGGGCTACGTGCGCAATCCCTACTACTTCGCCGTGGATCCGCAGGGCAACCAGCTGCCCTACCTCGACCGCATGCTCTTCGACATCAAGAGCCGCGCCATGATTTCCACCGCGATCGCGGGCGGCGAGGTCTCGATGCAGGACCGGCACATCGACTTCGAGGATTACACCCTCCTGGCCACCGAGGCTCCCCGGCGCGGCTATCACCTGCGGCACTGGATGAACGCAACGCGCTCCTGGGCCCAGTTCAGCCCGAACCTCAACCGCATCGTGCGCCCGGATCAGCCCGACACCCGGTGGAAGCACCAGCTGCTGAACGAAAGGACCTTCCGGCAGGCGCTGTCCCTCGCCATCGACCGCCGGGAGATCATTGCCGCGGTGTTCAACGGCGTGGGCGAACCCGCGCAAAATTCCCCCGGGCCGCTTTCGCCCTACAGCCACGAGGGGCACTACCATGCGTTCACCGCCTACGATCCCGCGCGGGCCAACGCCCTGTTGGACGCCCTGGGCCTGGCGCGGCGCGACCACGAGGACTTCCGCACCTATCCCGACGGGACCCGCATGACCTGGTTCCTGAACCTGGCGGAAAGCTACCTGCCCGACACCGCACAGATGGTCGCGGACCACTGGGCCCGCGTGGGGATCCGCGCCATCGTGCAGATTCATCCGCGTACGCTCTGGCAGGTGGAGCAACTGGCCTTGGAGCATGATTTCAGCGTCTGGCCCGGTCTGGAGGAATACATGCCGATGCTCGACCCCCGCTACTACGTGGCGACCAACGGGGCGTCGTTTTTTGCCCCGACGTGGGGCAAATGGTACTCCGCCGGCGGCATGCACGGCAGCCCGGAGTCGCGCGGCCCCGGCCTCGAGGGCCCGCCGCCCGGCCATCCGGCCCGCCGGGCCATGGAGCTCTACGACTTGGCACAGACTGCCGCGACGACGGAGGAGCAGCGCCGGTATTTCCACGCCATCCTCGACATCGCGGCCGAGGAGCTCTGGAGCATCAGCATCGCGACCCCGCCGCCGCAGCTGATCGCGGTGAAGGACGGTTTTCGCAACGTCCCCGACGGGGCCCTCTCGGGCTACTTCTTCATGATGCCCGGCAACGTGGGGATGGAGACCTTCTATTGGGATCAGGACAACGATCCCCCCGCGGTCACCGCGGGGATCAAGGCCTCGCTCGCCCAGCCCGACCGGTTTCCGGCGTCGGTGGCGGCCGCGGCGGGCGGGCCCACCGTCGGCGGCCGGCTGATTGTCTGGGGGCTCGGCTTGGCGGCCGTATTGGCGTTCGCGCTCCTTGCGCTCCGGCATCCCTTCGTGTGGCGCCGGCTGCTCACCCTCATCCCCACGCTCCTGATCATTTCCATCATCGTGTACACGATCGTGCAGTTGCCGCCGGGCGACTTCATCGCGTCGAAGACCGCCGAGCTGTCCCTCAGCGGCGACCCGAATGCGATGACCCAGCTGGAGGACATCCGTAAAAACTTCCACCTCGATGACCCGGTTTGGAAACAATACGTGCGCTGGATGGGCATCGGTTGGTTTGTGACCTTCGACCAGGCCGACACCGGCCTCCTGCAGGGCAATCTCGGCCGGTCGATGGAAAGCGACATGCCGGTGAACGAGATCCTGGGCGACCGCATCCTGCTCACGTTCGTCATCTCCGTCTTCACGATCGTGTTTACCTGGGCGGTGGCGCTTCCCATCGGCATTTACTCGGCGGTGCGGCCCTACACCGCGGGCGACTACGGGCTGACACTGCTCGGCTTCGTGGGCATGTCGGTGCCGCCCTTCCTCTTCGCCCTTGTGCTGATGTACCTCAGTTCCGAATATTTCGGCGTCAGCGTCTCCGGCCTCTTCAGTGTGCGCTACGTGGCCGATCCCGACTGGTCCTGGGGCAAGGTGGTGGACCTGCTCCAGCACGTCTGGGTCGCCGTTGTCGTGCTCGGGGCCGGCAGCACCGCCGTGATGATCCGCGTGATGCGCGCCAACCTCCTCGACGAACTGAAGAAGCCGTACGTCGTCGCCGCCCGCGCCAAGGGCGTCCGCCCGCTCAAGCTCCTCCTGAAATACCCTGTGCGCATGGCGCTCAATCCCTTCGCCTCGGGCCTCGCGGCATTGTTTCCGCAGCTCATCTCCGGCGGCGCCATCGTCGCGCTGGTGCTCAGCCTCCCGACCATCGGGCCGGTGCTGCTGCAGGCGCTGATGAACGAGGACACCTACTTCGCGGCCTCAATGCTCATGGTCCTGAGCGTGCTCGGTGTGCTCGGCACGCTGGTGAGCGACCTGCTTTTGCTGTGGCTTGATCCGCGCATCCGGCTGGGAGGCGGCACCCGATGAGCATCGACCAAACCGCCGTCGTCCGCACCGAGGCCGTCCTGTCGCCGTGGGAACTCACGTTGCGCCGCTTCATGCGGCACAAGCTCGGCATCGCCGCCTTCTTCCTGCTCATCGTGCTGTATCTGGTGGCGCTGGGCTGCGAGTTCTTCGCGCCCACGACCCGGGCCTGGCGCAACCTCGACTTCTCGTACTGCCCGCCCCAGCCGATCCACTTCGACCTGCGCGGAGGCTTCTACGTCCATGCCGTGCAGCGCTACGACAACCCCGTCACCTTTGCGCGCAGCTACACCCTCGACGAAAACATCCGCGTGCCCCTCGGCTTCTTCGTGCGCGGCGAGCCGTACAAGCTGTGGAACCTCATCCCGCTGGAGCGGCATTTCTTCGGGGTGGACCGTGACGCGCTCGCGGCCCAGGGCCGGGCCGGGGAAACCGGCGCCGTGTTCTACCTCATGGGTTCGGACAAATACGGCCACGACGTGCTCAGCCGGCTTTTCTACGGCGCGCGCATCAGTCTCTCCGTCGGCCTCATCTCCATCATCGTGACCTTCATCCTCGGCGTCACGCTCGGCGGCATCTCCGGCTATGCCGGCGGCGGTTGGGACAACCTCATCCAGCGCCTCATCGAGGTCATCAACGCCCTCCCGCAACTCCCGCTCTGGCTCGCTTTCGGCGCGATCTTCCCCGCCGAGTGGTCGCCGCTGAGCGTGTATTTCTGCGTGACGATCGCCCTGAGCCTCATCGGCTGGACCGGCCTGGCCCGCGTCGTCCGCGGGAAAATCCTGTCTTTGCGCGAGGAGGACTACGCGGTTGCCGCCCGGTTGCTCGGCGCCAGTCACGCGCGGGTGCTCTTCCGCCACCTCGTGCCGGGTTTCACCAGCCACATCATCGTCACGCTCACCTTGAGTGTGCCGGGCATGATCCTCGGTGAGACCGTCCTCAGTTTCCTCGGGCTCGGCCTGCGACCGCCGATCGTCAGCTGGGGCGTGATGCTGCAGGACTGCCAGAACCTGCAGACCGTCGCGAACTACCCGTGGTTGCTGGCTCCGGTCCTGTTCATCGTGCTGACGATTCTGTCGTTCAACTTCGCCGGCGACGCCATGCGTGATGCGGCAGATCCTTACAGCAGCAGGTAAGGGGGTGGCTGGGATCGTTCGCCTACTCGTCGCTGTTCTCGCTTACAAAAAGCAAGCGGGTCTCTCGCGGAGGCACGG
>JBIJDP010000099.1:0-7198 GCA_044344065.1 Opitutaceae bacterium | reverse complement strand
GCTGCGACCAGCGCGGCACTGCGGGCGGCTGATCCGCAGGTGATCGTGAACTGCGCCGCCGTCGCCGAGCCCGCGGCGTGCCTCGCGGATCCGGCGGGATCGGCGGCACTCAATGTGCGACTGCCGGAATTGCTCGCCTGGCATGGAGCGCGGCTGATCCATCTCTCCTCGGAACAGGTTTTTGACGGGGCTCAGAGCACCCCCTACACGGTCAACGACATCGCGCGTCCGCTGAATTTGTACGGCGAACAAAAACTGGCCGGCGAACAGGCGGTGCTGGCGATCGCGCCGATGCGGAGCGCGGTGGTACGGCTGCCCTTGCTCACCGGTGACAGTGCGACCCGACGACGCAGCCTGCACGAACGGCTGCTGCTCGACTGGAGCGAAGGGCGCACGCCGCGGCTGTTCACGGATGAGTATCGCCAAACCTGCTCCGCGGCGAATGTCGCCGGGCTGTTGCTGGCGCTGTGCACGCGGAAAGCTGTTTGCGGCCTGCGGCATTGGGCGGGGGCCGAGTTGATTTCCCGGCATGAAATCGGGCGGCGGATGCGCGAATATTTCCGGCTGGATGAATCGGTCGCGCCATTGGTGGCGGTCGAGCGGGCGGCGCAACCCGCCGTGGCGGCGGTGCGGCCCGCCTGCCTGGCGCTGGCGGTGGAACCGCTGGCGCATGAGCTGGGATTGACGCCACAGGGCTTTGCCGCGCAACTGGCGGAACTCACCGTGCCGCCGGCCATCGCGGCCTGGCACCGGGATAATTGCTCATGATCCTTCACGTCCTGCCCGACCGAACCGGGTCCGCCGCCGAGAACATGGCGCTGGATTTTCTGCTGCTGCAGCGCTACCCGCTGGCCGCCGCGCGCTTCCGCCACTACGGCTGGCGGCGTCCGGCGTTCACCTTCGGCTACAGCCAGAAAATCGCATTCGTGCGCGCGCAGGTGACGGAACTCGCCGGCGATCCGTCCACGGTGGATCTCTGTCGGCGGCCGACGGGCGGCGGGTTGGTGGATCATCGGGAGGACTGGACCTATGCGCTGGTGATTCCGCGCGGTCATCCGCTGGAGGAAGTCCCGGCGCCGCAGAGCTACCGGGCGGTGCACGAGGCCCTGGCGGCGGCGTTGCGGCGGCAGGGCGTGGCGGCCGTGACCAAGGCAAAATTGGAACCGCCGGCGGAAGGACCGCCCAACGCGGGCCCGGGCGTTTGTTTTCAGCGCGCGGAACTTTACGATGTGATCAACCCGGCGACCGGAGAAAAAATCGCGGGCGCGGCGCAGAAGCGCAACAAGCATGGCCTGCTCTTCCAGGGCTCGGTGTGGCGACCGGCCGCGGGGGTGGCTGTGGACTGGGACGGATTCCGCGAAGACTTCATCGCCGAACTTGCCGTGGTGCTGGCGATCGAGGCGGCGGCCATGCCCTGGCCGGAGTTGGAGGAACACGAGGTCGAGGGTCTGACCGAGCAATACGCCACGCCGGAGTGGAACGAGAGCCGCTGACGGACTGGAAGATTTCGATCCACGTCTCGTAGCTACGGAAAAGGCGGGGATCGGAAACCCCGCCTTACAACCCAACCCGCGTGCGCAAACACGCCCTACTCCGCCGACGTGACCTCGAGATCGTATACGGCAAAGGCCAGCGGCCGCGGATCCTGACCACTCGGCACCAGGGAGCCGGGCTGGTCGCTCGTCAGTATGAGTTCCGCGACGGGGCCGGTCATAGTAAAGGTTGGGATGTCCACCTTCGACTTGGCCAACCCGGAGAGTTGCCCCTTCCACAGGACGAAGTCGCCAAAGCGCACGGTGACCTCGCGCGGGGTCAGGCTGTGCAGATTGAAACGAAGGCGGAGGGGCTGGGGCGTGGTGGATTGATCGAGCCGGCGCAGCACAAGGGTGGCCGGGCCGCCGGCCCAGGCCCAGCGCCGGTCAGCCTTGCGTTCCACGCCGTAGAAGCCTTCGCCCGGTTCGGCCAGAATGAGCAGGTCCGACTCGTCACAGATGGCCAGGGCCTGGGGCGGCGGCCCGGAATGGGGCAACGCGTACCAAACGCCAAAGGCCACGACGAGACCGGCGGCAAGAGCGAGCAAACTGTTGCGCAAGGCGGGGGACATGGGTCGGAAATTTGAGGCGGTGAGTAATCCGCGGCGAGCAAGAGTTTCAATTTTTCGGCGCGCCCTCGGCCGGGGCGGCGACCTGGGCCGCCGGTTCCGACTGCCAGAAGTAGCGGCCGCGACGGCTGTGATCCCAGCGGATGGCAATGGCCGCCAGCACCAGGAGCAAAAGCAGCATGATGAACTGCCGGCGCTTGGCGGCGGCCTCCTTGTCCTCGTAAGGATCCTCCAGCGAGCGCCTCGCCCCGGCGGGGAGTTTGGCCACCGCGGTGAGCGCGGTGCCGAACGGGATGTTGATCTTGACGCGTCCGTTCACCGCCCAGCCGTTGCCCTCGAGGATCGGGCCGAGGGTGCGCTGGCGGAGCTTGAGCCAGGCGATGACCATGGAGGGGCAGGAAATGGCGAGCATGACCGCCACCAGCACCAATGGCAGCTGCCACGGTGCGAGCCGGGCGAGTCCCGTGGCCAGCGTGGCCAGAGCGCCGCCGATGGCACCCACGGCGACACCGAGGGCGGCGACGGTGCCGATGTCCATTTTCTTCGGTTCGGCCGGCTTGGCCTTGTCGGCGTTGGCGGTGGACTCGGCGGCGACGGCGAGCTTGCTGGAGGAGGCGGCCTCGGCGGCGGCGGCGCGTTTTGCGACCTGCTCCTCGATCATGCGCACGAATTTCTTGTAGGGCGACCAGAAGGCCTGCCGGATGCTGATGGGATTGTCGACGATGCTGGCGACGACGGCGTCCCAGTCGCGTCCCGCCCGGTCATAGAAAACACCGCGTCGGCCGGGGAAGAGATAGTCGCCATCACCCTGCGTGAAACAGGCGGCGATGGTCATGGTGGCGCCACCGGTGCGGGTGCAGGTGCAGTAGGCGATATAGGCCTTGCTCATCGCGGCGAGGGCGTTGGGGGCGTCGACCCGGATGCAGAGCTCCGTCGAACGGCTGTCGAGATAGAGGGTGCCGGCCTGGAAAATCGCGTCGCGGCTGCTCGAATAGAAGTCGGCGAAGTTGACGAAATTGTGCAGCAGGGCGCGCAGGTCGCGATGATAGCGGACGAGGCGCTCGACGGCGCTGATGGCCTTGAACTCGGGTTCGAGGGCCTGGTCGCGGGCGAGCAGGTCGGCCAGGACTGTGCGGCCCTTGCCGGCGACCAGTTCCCGGGCGCGGGTGACGCCGAGTTTTTCGACCACCGACCCGGCCTTGCCGCCGAGCCAGGTTTCATAGGGGGCGAACGCGGCGTTCAGGGCCTGCCATTCCGCCTCGGTGAGCTCCGTCTTGCCAGACCCGAGCACCGGGGTGACGACCGCGCTTTGCAGGGTGGCGAGGGCGGCGGCCCACGCGGGATTCACGTTCTGCACGAGCGGCAGCGCCCGGCCGGCGGCGATGGTGGCAAGGGGAAATCCGGCCACTTCGGCGGCACTGAGCTGGAGATCCTTGGCCGCGAAGGTGAGATATTCGGTCTCGCTCCGGTTGAGCGCGGCGATGGCCCGGGCGTCATAGGCCGCCAGGCGGCAGCGGGCGAAGAAATCGTCCACCTTGGTCCGCACGGCCCGGAGGGCACTGCAGGCGGCATCGGTGGCGTCACCGAGGATGGCGATGTCCTTGGTCCCGCTCTGCCCGACCCAGGCAATGTAGGCGTTGAGTTCGCCAAAAAAAAATTCCACCTGCGCGGCCGTGACCCCGACCGAGCCGGTGCGGTCCTTGCTGCCGCCGAGGCAGGCGATGATGTCCTTGATGAGGGCCTGGGCATCGGCGTCGTCCGTGGCGTCGGGCGGAACAATGCCGTCGCCGTTGAGGGAGCTGGCGGAAAAAATCTTCGCCGTGTCGGCGGCATCTCCCACGGTGATGGCGGCCGCGTCCTTTTTGCCGAGGTTGGCGAGAATCTGGCGGGCGGAGGCGAGCAGCACCTTGCCATCGGGAGCAGTGTCGTTGATCGCCGCCAGGGGAAGGCCGTCGTCGCCCTTGAGCAACTGGCCGGGGTCCTTGAGGCGGGCGGCGGCCCATTGGATGGCGGCGAGGAGTTCGGGCACGCGAATGCGGCCGTCTCCGTCGATATCAATGAGGGCGAGGGTTTTCTCGTCCAGCTCCAGGCCCTTCACCGGGCAGCTGAGAGCCACCCAGAGCTTTTGGTCGAGGTGTTCGAGATTCAGGAGATCGGCACCAGTCTCGAGGGAAACCTGGTCAATGCCGCCGGTGCGGAAAAACTTCCAGACGTGGGGAGTATGGGTTGTGGACATGGGGGAGGAATTAAGGGCGCAGTTAGAAGGGTTTAGGGTGTGAGGCAAACCCTCAGCGACCTAGGCGCCGGCCGGGACCGGGTCGCGATGCAGGGTGATGACGCATTCGAGGTGCCGGGTCTGGGGAAAGAGATCGAACGGCTGCACGGCGGCGAGCTTGTAGCCGGCGGCCAGGAACCCCTGCAGGTCGCGCATCTGGGTGGCGGGGTCGCAGGAGACGTACACCACGGTGCGCGGACCGTAGGCGAAGAGCTGGGCGAGGAAAGAGGCGTCGCAGCCCTTGCGCGGCGGATCAATGATGACGGCGGTGTCCGCGGCGGAAAATGTGAGGCCGGCGAAGATGCTGGCGGCGTCGCCGGACTGGAAGGTGGCGTTGGTGATGCCGTTCGCGGCGGCATTGTCCCGGGCGAAACGGATGGAGGATTCGCTGAGCTCGATACCGGCGACCTGGGTGAACGCGGACGCGGCACTGAGGGCGAAGAGGCCGCTGCCGCAGTAGGCGTCGACGAGGAACCGGGCGCCGCTGGCGGCGGCCTGATCGCGCACGTAGGCGGTGAAGGCGGGCAGAATGAACGGATTGTTCTGGAAGAAATCCCGGGCGAGGAAGTGGAGGCGGAGCGATTGCGGATCGCGGAGGCCGGAGACCGGAGCGGGAAGCGGGTCGATGAGCTCGTGAATGATGGCGTCGTAGTCGGTGACGACGCCCTCCTGGGCATGGCGGAGGAGGAGCGTGACGCCGCGCTCATATTCACCGACCGCGATGCGGGCCTGGGCCCGCGCGCGCACCTCGGTCAGCTTTTCGTTGATCTCCGGCGTGGCAATCGGGCACGCCGGCACATCCACGATCTCGAAACGCGTGCCCTGCTTCAAAAACCCAATGGGCTGCGGCCTGGCCACTCCGGTCTCCGGTTTCCGCGATCCTCCATTGAAATGCGGGGTGATCTTGGAGCGGTAGCCGTATTCCCGCGGCGAAGGCACGGTGGGAGAGACGGGAAACGTGACGCCGGCCATGTGCTGCAGCAGTTCCTCCACCTGCCGCCGCTTCCAAGCGAGCTGTTCGGCATACGTGAAATGCTGGTACTGGCAGCCGCCGCAGCGTCCAAACAACGGGCAACGCGGGGCGATGCGGTGGGGTGAAGGCGTCAGGATCTCCACCAGGTCGGCCTCCGAGAAATTCTTCTGGTTGCGAAACACGCGGGCCCGCACGCGTTCGCCCGGCAGGGTGAACGGCACCATCACGACCCAGCCGCCGGACGGCAGGGAAGCCTGAGGACCCGGCCGCGCCACGCGGCCGAGGCCGACGCCGAGGTTGGTGAGGGTGGTGATCTCGAGGGTCAGCTCGTGATGGTAGGGAAACGGCTGGTCGTTGAATTTCTTTTTGGCCACGGGCGACACCACCCATTCACAAAAACGAACCATGCCCAATCCTTTTCAACCACGGATCACACGGATGGCACAGATGGATTCATTGGTAGTGGCCACAAATAGCACGCAAGGCATCGGGCTTTTACAGTAGGAAGCAAAGGGAGCAGAGAATGAAAAACCGGGCCTCCGTTTCCTCTGCTACCTCCTGTAAAACGGATCGGTCCTTATGTGCTTTTTGAGCCTCTTGTGGCCATTGAATTGGAATTTTGATCCGTGCCATCCGTGTGCTCCGTGGTAAAAGGTTTTCCTTCGGGGTCCTGCCGGTCTATCGAATCATCGTGGCTCTTCCCGTCGAAAAACTCACCAGTCTCCAGAATCCGCGCATCAAGCAGCTCGTGAAGCTGCGCGACCGCCGGCCGCGCGATGAGGCCGGCGTGTTTCTCGTCGAGGGTTACCGCGAGATCCGGCGGGCGCTGGAAAAGGGCGTCGCGCTGCAGGAACTGTACTATGCGCCGGACTGGTTCCTCGGGGAGAACGAGCCCGCGTTGATCGCGCAGGCACGGGCTGCGGGAGCGAAGCTCTTCGAACTCACGAAGGACACCTTCGCCAAGGTCGCCTACCGCGAGCGGCCCGACGGACTGCTGGCCGTGGCACCGCAATGGCAGCGTTCACTGGCCGATCTCGACCGGTTGCTGGACGGGCGGAGCGAGACCGGGGCTTATCCGGGTTCGACCGTCCCCGTGACGCGGACGCCCTTTTTGCTGGTGGTGGAGGCGATCGAGAAGCCCGGCAACCTCGGCACGATTTTGCGCAGTGCCGATGCGGCGGGCTGCGATGCGGTCATCGTGTGCGATCCGGTGACGGATATTTTCAACCCCAACGTGGTGCGCGCCTCGACCGGGGTGCTGTTTTCCGTGCCGCTGGTCGTGGAGGAGAGCTCCCGGGTGCTGGCCTGGCTGCGCGGCCGGCACATCCGCACCGTGGCCACCACCCCGGCGGCGCAGACCCTCTACACCGCCGCCGATTTGCGCGGCCCGCTGGCGGTCATCATGGGCAGCGAGCAATACGGGTTGAGCGAGTTCTGGCTGAACAACAGCGACCTGCCCGTGCGCATCCCGATGGCGGGCCAGGCGGATTCGCTGAATGTCGCGATGGCGACCATCATCACGCTGTTCGAGGCGGTGCGGCAGAGAAGCTGACCGGACGCCGGCGGCGTCCGGAACGCCCAACGCTGAACTTTTAACGCTGAACGCTGAAGTGCGGACAGGTAGCTACGAGCGTGAACGAGCGGAAATGTGGCGTAAGTAGCGTGCGGTCCACTCGCTCACGTTCGTAGCTACCCGGCGAGTGATTCGACATTGAGCGTTAAAAGTTAAGGAGCCTCTGAAAAACTCGGTGCAAATTTGGAACCGAACAAGCACAGCAGTGTAAGAGAGGAACCATGAGCCACCAAACTTCCTTTCTGTCGCTGGGATGCATGACGAAGCTAACGCGGG
>JBIJDP010000098.1:0-7199 GCA_044344065.1 Opitutaceae bacterium | reverse complement strand
TCCAAAGCGGAGCCGCGGGAGATATCCAAAAAGCGGCAGCGATCTATATGGGAGCGCTTGCCGTTACCCTCGGCCAGGTTAAGCAGGATACTGGTCGAAGCGCGGTCAAGTTGATCTCTCGCGGCGAGTTTGGCGGGCAATTGCTCGATGAGGGACCCAACCCAGGAAACAAATCGCAATGCCTCCTGATAAACCCGGAGCTTTTCGTGGTCAAAGGCGGAGGTCATATCGGCGTCGAGAACGAGAAAGATAACGAGAACGATTAATCCTTCACCACCAGCGACCCATACAGCGTGCTCACCGACGCGCGCTCAATTCGCAGTGGCACCAAGCTGCCGATCAGCCGCGGACTGGCGTCGAAGACGCACACGCGGTTGCCGCGCGTGCGGCCGGTGAATTTTTTTCCGGTCTGGTCGGGACCGTCCACCAGCACCTCCTCGATCGTGCCGAGCAACAGGGCGTTGCGGCGCTCCGAGTTGGCCTTGAGCAGGTCGAGCAGGGTCTGGTTGCGCGCCTCCTTGGTCTCCTCGGGCACCTGCTCACCCATGTCCGCCGCGGGCGTGCCGGTGCGGATGGAATATTTGAAAACGTAGGCCATGTCGTAGTTGCAGGCCTCGAACAGTTCGCGCGTCTGGGCGAAGTCCGCCTCCGTCTCGCCAGGGAAGCCCACGATCACATCGGTCGAGAAATACATGTCCGGCACCACGGCGCGCAGGGCGTCCACGATCTCGCGGTAGCGCTCGCGGGTGTACGGCCGGTTCATCGCCCGGAGGATGCGGTCGCTGCCCGACTGCAGCGGCAGGTGCACATAGGGACAGAGCTTGGGCAGGCGGCCGTAGGCCTCGACAAGGTCCTGCTTGAAGCCGCGGGGGTGCGGCGAGGTAAAGCGGATGCGCGCGATCCCGGGGATGGCGTGCACGCGCTCGATGAGCTGCACGAAGGGCGACACGCCGCCGGTGTGCGTGTAGTCACGGCGGCCGTAGCTGGTCACGATCTGGCCGAGCAGCGTGATCTCGCGCACGCCGCGCTCCGCCAGCTGTTCGCATTCGCGGACAATTTCATCCATCGGCCGCGAACGCTCGTCGCCGCGGGTCTTCGGCACGATGCAGAAGGAGCAGTCCATGTTGCAGCCCTGCTGGATGGAAACGAAAGCACTGACCTGCTTTTCCTCGAGGACATGCTCGCGGATGGTGTTCTGCGAACCGGCCTCCTCGGCGATGTCCACGATGGTTTCGCCGACCGGCACACCGGCGGCCCGCGCCGCGCGCAGGTTGTCGAGATAGTCGG
Organism: Opitutaceae bacterium; assembly: GCA_044344065.1. Taxonomy (GTDB): domain Bacteria; phylum Verrucomicrobiota; class Verrucomicrobiia; order Opitutales; family Opitutaceae; genus UBA2377. Next base: position 5,912 of record JBIJDP010000098.1, on the reverse strand, counting down.
GCACCTGGTGAAATTTCTGGGTGCCGACGATGAGATCCACGTCCGGCAGCCGGTCGAGCAGCTCGGCGCCGCGGTTCTGCGCCATGCAGCCCAAAATGCCGAGGATGAAGTCGGGCTGCTTTCTTTTGCGGGCGGAAACATTGGCGGCCTTGCCGATGGCCTTCTGCTCGGCGGCATCGCGCACGCTGCACGTGTTGAGCAGCATGATGTCGCACTCCTCCTCCGCGCCGACGATGCGGTAGCCCCGGGCGCGCAGCATCGCCGCGACCGCCTCGCTGTCGCGCTCGTTCATCTGGCACCCGTAGGTTTTGATATGGACCCGGTTCACGTTGGGAGGGTCCTAAGTAAGCCCGCCCCGGGGCGGGTCAACGCGGGAAAGGCCCCCGGGATCTTTCTCCTTCCTCTTTCTCTTAATCTTTCTCCCCAAACGGGAACCGAAGGCCTGCCACCCTGACGAAGGAAAAAGATAAAGAGGAAAGAAAAAGAGTTAAGTTGAGCCGACACCGCCTTACGCCCTTCACTCCCCCCATGCGGCGCTTTGCGAACATATTGATGCTGGGCCTGGGTCTCACTGCAGGCCCAACGGCGGCATCCGTCGACATCCCCGCCGGGGCCGAGGCCGTCGTCTTTGCGCTCGGCGACCAGCATTCGGCCTATGACCGCACGGCGCAGCTGGTGGTGCTCATCCGCAACCTTCGCGCGGCCAACCCCGGGCTGCCGGCGCTGATCCTGCTGAACGGTGACACGCTCGAGCACGGCAACCCCGTGGCCCGGCGCAGCGCGGGGGCGGTAGACTTCGCGATGCATACGTCGCTCGCGCGGGTCGCCCCCACGGTGCTGAATCTCGGCAACCACGAACCGGAGTTCCACGACCTTGCCGAAACCGTGAAACGCATCGAGGCCACGGGCGTGAAGGTGGTGGGCAACATCACCGACCGGGCCACCGGCAAGCCGTTCGCCCCCGCGTCGTTCCGGATTCCGCTGGGAGAGACCGAGGCGGTGATCGTCGGGTTGACGACCGACCGTCTGAACACCTTCCGCGCCGCGGTGCGACCGTCGCTTGATCTGGCGGATCCGGTGGTGTGGGCGCAGGCGTATTTTCCGCAATTGCTGGGAGGGACTGATGCGGGCCGGCGGCCCACGCTCCCAATAATTCTGAGCCATGCCGGCCTGAAGGCCGATCGCGCCCTGTTTCCGCTCGTGCTGGACGGCGCGTTGTTCGTGGGCGGCCACAACCATCTGCGGCTCCTGCACCGGATGGGGCGCACGGTTTATTTTCATTCCGGTTGGTGGAACGAATGCCTGACCGTCGTCTGGCTCTGTCGCGACGAAACAGGTGCCGCGCAATGGGAGGTTGAGCAGGTCGAGGTCGATCCCGCCGGACCGGCCGACGCGGAACTGTCGGCGCTCATCGCCGCAACCGAGGCGCAACACCTTGAGGCAGCCGATCGCGAAGTCGTCGGTCACCTGCCGCGGGCGCTCACGCCGGCGGAAGCGGCGCGACTGGCGGTGGAGGCCTTCCGCGTGACGGCGGGGGTGGACGCGGCGGTCATCGGCAACACGACCTTTGGCGGCGGCCTGCCGGCCGGCGAGGTGACCCGGTATGTGTTCGACGCCTGCGTGCGTTTTGACGGCGCGGTGGCGGTGGCCGAGGTGGATGGCCGGCGGCTGGCGCAACTCCTCGCCCGGGCCAATCCCGGGCCCGACACGCCATTTGCGGATCGCCAGGGCGAATATCTGGTCGCCGCGGCACCGGCGGAGATCGATCCCGCCCGCATCTATCGTCTCGCCACCAACGACTGGGGCGTGCGCAACCAGAAAAATTATTTCGATGGCGTCGAACTGACCTTTACCGAAGTGCCCGGGCTCCGCTTCAAATCCACAGTGCTGCAGTCCCTCGCGGCCGTGAGCGCTACCCTGCGGCCGCCGCATGACGCGGCCGAACTCGCGTCGGTCGTTGGTGAACTGGACCAAGAGCAGGTGTACGAGCTGGGGAGATCACTGTTCGAGGCTTTCGCGCCGGAGGAGATCAAGGAGCAGTTTGAATTTCCGACCAAGGAACAGTGGGACGGCTTTGCCACTCGCTTCCAGCAGGCGTTGGCCGGCGACCGGCTGGAGGATCTCGCAGAATTTGAGCCCGAGGCCCGGGCCGCCCTCGTCGCACTGCGGGCGCTGCCGGGTTACGAGGACTACGCCGACTGGCTGGAGGAGCGCATTGATTACGTCGAGGCCGCCAAGCAGGCCGTGGCGCAACCGGAGCCGACGCCGGCCCCACCCTCCCCTGCTCCGGCACCCGCCCCACGGCCGGCTCCCGTCCCGGGCAAACCTGCCCCCGCGGCCAGGCCCGCGCCGAACATTCCGCATTATGCCCTCTGGCTAGGGCGGATGCAGAACCGGCCGGTGCCGCCGCAGGCCGCACAATTGCTGCCGATGTTGCGACGTACTTTTGCCGGCGGCGGTATTCCAGCGGACCTCGCCTGGCTGGCCGAGGCGGAATCCACCTTCAATCCCAACGCCCGCAGTCCCTCGGGTGCCAAGGGGCTGTTTCAGCTGATGCAAGCAACGGCGCAGGAACTCGGCCTCAGTACATTTTTGCCCGATGAACGCACCCATCCGGAAAAGTCCGCCCGGGCGGCGGCGCAACTGCTCCGCAAACTGCACGCGCAGTTCGGCGACTGGCCACTGGCGCTCGCGGCCTACAACGCCGGCGCCGGCCGGGTGCAGCGCACCTTGGATAAGAAAGGCGCGAAGACCTTCGCCGAGATCGCGTCTTCCCTGCCCGCCGAAACCCGCATGTATGTGCCCAAGGTCCTGGCGACGCTGGCCGTGCGGGCCGGCGTGACGCCGGATAAGCTTTAAGGCATTGGCATCACTGTAGGAGCGGCTTTATGCCGCGATGTTGCACGTCCAAGCGCGGCGTAAAGCCGCTCCTACAGTGCGAATGCGCACCCTGCCCAAGAAACGGTTCGCCACCCGCCGGCCGGTTGCTTTGCTGGGCAAATGGGATTTTTTGATCGTCTCACCGGCAAGTCCTCTTCGCCCGCAGGGTCGGCCCCGGCTTCCGCCGCCACTCATTCTCCGTCTGCTACTGCGACTCCGACGGACCCAACGCCGGAACAAACGCTGGCAGCGGGCAATGTCCGGCCGCGGCTGGTGGAGGCGCGGGAAAAACTCGAAGCCAGGGATGTGCCGGCGGCGCTTGCGATCTATGAGGAAGTGCTCGCCACGGCTGGCGACCGGGCCGACGTGCTCGTGACCATCTCGGGCGACCTGGGGATGAACGGCCACCTGCGCGAGATCGTGGATTTGATCGCGCCCCGCTACGATGCGAGCAGGCACGGTCCCGCCACCGGGCTCAATCTGCTGCAGGCCTATCTCGCGCTGCGCAACGCCGACGCCGCCCAGCATGTGCTCGACATCCTCTTCGGTCTCAAGCGGCCCGAGTTGGAGAACCGGCTCCACGGCTTTTCCAACGCCATTGCCGAGCTCATGCATGCGGAAAAAATTTCCGCCGAGTCCGGCCCGGGCGAGGCCCCGGCCGACGCGCCGGCGGAACCGCCCAAAATCAACCTGATCAGCATCAGCAAGCCGATCTGGTATTACGGACTGGAGTCGTTGTCCAACGTGCTGCTGGCCAAGGGCGACCGCCTGCGCCGCGTGGCCTTTGTGCAACTGGCGCTGCCCGGTGTGCCTGACCTCATGGATCTGGCCAAACAGCCCGAGGAGGAGCTCGGCCGCTTCTGTCGCGCCCTGCCGCTGTGGTTCGCGGAGACCTTCAGCTTTTCGCCGCACTACCACGCCATCGCGGCCATCGGCACCTGGGGGCAGCCCGGGACACCGGCGCACTATGCGCTGTTTCCGACGGAGTGGTCGGCCGACAACCTGCGTCAGCTGGTGGATTCGACCGAGGGCGGATTGGACTACGTCTTCACCGGTGCGGTGCAACGCCGGGCCGACGACTGGGAACTCGTGCTGCGCGTCTGGGAGGTGAAGAAATTCCGCGAGCGCAAGCAGTTCACCGCCCACTGGACTCCCGCCACGGCGGATGCGGAGCTGGCCAAACTGCACGAGGCCCTGCGCGCTTTCATGGAGTGGAGTCCGTATCCGGCGGACGCCGGACTGAAATACGCCGTGCCCTCGCACCCGGCCGCCTGGCTGGAGGTGCTGGCACCTTCGCTCACGTTCTTCCTGGGCGAAAAGCACATCCTCGCTGCCGAACAACTCGCCGTATCGCCCGACCGTTTCGAGTCCGTGGCCCGGCATGCCGCGAGCAATGAGGCGGCTTCGCTGGCCTGGCTCACCCTGCGGGCGCGCGCGGAGCGGTTGAATCTGTTCCCGGCCCAGATCGGCGAGGCGCTGGTGTTTCCCACGCCGCTGGTCCAGCAGGCGAAAGCCGAGCTCGGGCATTAAAGCAGGGCGGGTCTGTGACCCGCCCGGCAGACGCTTCGTCGCGGATGAAGCATTAAACAAGGCAGGTCATAGACCTGCCCTGCTTGGGCCACCACGCCAGGACCCAAGTTGGTTTTTTACCACAAAGATCACAAGGGGCTGGTTCGCGAGGGAGACTAGCCCGTGCGCCTATAGGCGCCTTGGACGCTTGGTTCGCGTCAGGATCCTTGTGTTCTTTGTGGTTAATCCGGTTTGTGCCTCCGCCATTGCCTTGCCCCGTTCCTCCCCTACGCTCACCTGTCCGCATGCACCCCACCACCGCCGACCTGCGCATCCGCGCGACCAAGCCGCTGCTGGCGCCCGCCGTCCTCGAGGAGGAAATTCCCCTTGATGATGCGGGCGCCCTGCTGGTGGCGCGTACCCGGCGCGAGGTGGCAGCCGTGATCACCGGGGCGGACGACCGGCTGCTGGTCGTGGTGGGTCCCTGCTCAATCCATGATCCGGCGGCGGCGCTGGAATACGCGGAAAAACTGAGCGCCATTGCACCCCTTTACCAGTCCGAGCTGTTGATCGTGATGCGCGTCTATTTTGAAAAACCGCGCACGGTCGTCGGCTGGAAGGGGCTCATCAACGATCCCGACCTCGACGGCAGCTACCAGATCAACAAGGGCCTGCGGCTGGCGCGCCGGCTCATGGCGGACATCACCGGCCTGGGCCTGCCGGTGGCCACAGAGTTCCTGGATACCACGCTCGGGCAGTATTACGCCGATCTCGTTTCCTGGGGTGCGATCGGGGCGCGTACGGTCGAGAGCCAGGTGCACCGCGAACTGGCGTCGGGTCTTTCGATGCCGGTCGGCTTCAAGAACCGCACCGATGGCGATCTGCAGGTGGCGGTGGACGCCCTCCGGTCGGCGCAGCACCCGCACTGGTTTCCCTCGCTGACCCGCGACGGCGTGGCGGCGGTCATGGGCACGGCCGGCAACGAGCACGGCCATCTCGTGCTGCGCGGCGGTTCCCGCGGACCCAACTACTCCGCGGCGGACATCCGCGCGGCAACTGAGTTGCTGCGCAAGAACAACCTGCCGCCGTATCTCATGGTGGATTGCAGTCACGCCAACAGCGGCAAGGACCCGTCGCTTCAGCCCGCCGTGGCGGCGGAGCTGGCGGCGCAGATCGCGGCCGGTGAACGCGCGCTGTGCGCGGTGATGGTCGAGAGTAACCTTCTGGCCGGCACGCAGGACTACCAGAGCAAGCCGTTGGTCCACGGCCGCAGCATCACCGATTCCTGTCTCGCCTGGGAAACCACGCTGCCGATCTTCGCCACACTGGCCGGGGCCGTGAAGGCGCGGCGGGCGGTGAAGTGATTCAGCAAGGCGGGGTTTTCGAATCCCGGTTTGGGTGTGATACCAATTACTCATAGATATAGGACTATACAAATCGGGCCGAATCTGCCAGCCATGAGGGATGGCGAGAACATTACCCTCGTTGGGTGCGGCCAAGATGGCCGAGTTGGAGACGGCGTG
>JBIJDP010000097.1:0-7210 GCA_044344065.1 Opitutaceae bacterium | reverse complement strand
CCGCAGCGCCATCAGGACGCCGGTGAGGATCAGGGCTCCGCCGCCGACGTAATACCAGATATGCTTCGGTTGCCGGGCTTTGCCGTCCCAGGTGTTGGCGATGCTTGTGCCCACGGCATCCGACACGCCGGCCACCGAATCCTCGCGGCGGCTGCCCAGGATGATGAGAGTGATCCCAAGGATGAAACACAGGAGGGAGAGCGCGAGTTTGTTCATGATTTCAACGGGTTGAGGATTTATCGGCCGGCAAAAGAAAATGGAAGTCACAGCCCCGGCCGGCCGCACTCGAGCAGGCTATGCTGCCGCCATGGGCCACGACAATTTCGCGGCAGATGGCCAGCCCGAGCCCGGCGCCCTTCTTGGTTTGTCCCGGTATCCGGAAAAATCTTTCGAAAACCCGCGATTGGAATGCCTCGGCGATGCCGGGGCCGTTGTCCAGCACGCCAAAGCGCAGGAAGCCCTCGTCCGCGGATTTGGCGTACAGGGTGATCGCGCTGCCGGCCGGCGAATACTTCGAGGCATTGGTCAGCAGATTGATGAACACGTGGCGGATGCGGTCCTCGTCGACCTGCACCAGGACCGGTTCGGCCGGGACCTGGACGCTGAGAGTTTGACCGGCCGCCTCCACGACGGGCCGCACCTCCCGGGCCATGGCCTCCAGCAGACCGGCGACCGCCACGGACTTGAGATGCGGCGCCGCCACGCCGCTCTCGATCCGGCTGAGGTCGAGCAGGTCGTTCAGGATCCGCAAAAGCCGGTCCGTGTCGTTCCGGACCTGCTCAACCAGTTCATGCTGGACCGGCGTCAGTTGGCCGGTCTGCTGCTCCAGCAGCAGGTAAACCGCCATGCGCAGGCTCGTCAGCGGCGTCTTCAGCTCGTGGCTGACGGTGCCGACGAGATTGCTTTTGGCGTCGTCCAGCAGCCGGAATTTCGTGACGTCCTGCAACACCACGGCCGCACCGCGGAAATCCGCCAGTTCGACGCCGATGGCGAGGATCCTCGGCAGATAGTGCCGGTCGCGCACCGTCACCACGCGCTGATAATCGGTCGGCAGGTAATGGATGCCTGTCGCCAGCACCTCCTGCAACGGCAGCGCGATCGCCTCCGGAAAACCGGCGGCAAACTCCGGTGTCGCCGCAAGGATCTCGGCGGCGGGATTGCGGACTTCGTGGGTGCCATCCCGCGAGACGACAAACAACGGATCCGGGGCGGAGGTGAGGGTTGCCTCCATCACCCGTTGCGCCCGCTGGGCCTTTTCCGCCATGGCATCACGGTAGACGCGCAACTTGGCCGCCATGGCGTTGAAGGTGCGCGCCAGCTCGCCGAGCTCGTCATGCGAGGTGACGGGCACATCGCGGTCGAGGTTGCCCTCGCCCAGGGCCAGGGCGGAATCCGTCAGCTGGCGGATGGGTTGCAGCAGCGCCCGGCCCAGGCCCCAGGCAAAGATCAGGGCCAGGACCACGGCAACCGCGACACCGGCGCCGAACACCGCCGTGGTCCGGGCCGTCAACCGGCGGGCCTTTCCCTCGGCCAGGCGCAGATCGCCGGAGTCATGTTCGGTCAGCCGGTCGATTGTCCGCAGCACGGAATAGACCGCCGCCTCATCCGCCTTCATCAGCTCGAGCGGCCGGAGGGAGGCGGCGGACGCGGACGTCGCGCGGTCGGCCAGCCGCCGCAGGGAAATATTGATCTCCTCCAGGCGGGCGGCGCGCTCCGTCCCGCCATCGGGCGTGTCGAGTTGGTCCCGGACCAGAACCTGGCAGGCCGAACGCACCGTCTCGAACTCCGCCCGGTTGCTGGGAGTGTCGGCCGCCCGCACCTGGCGCAGGGCGCTGCCGAGCCGGTTGACCTCGTCCTTGAGTTGCTGCGCCGCAATGAGACCGCGGGCGTTGGCGACGACGGCCGCCGCCACGGACCGGCCCAGCTCCTGCGTCGTCCAGACCGCGTAGGCCCCCACGGCCGAGAGCAGCAGCAGCAGCAGGACAAAGCCTAGGAGCAGGCGGGTGCGCAGCATGAGGAAACCTCAGAGCAGCCCTAATTTCTGGCGTTTGCGGTAAAGTGTGGCCGGGTCGATCCCCAGGGTCTTCGCCGCCTCGTCGAGATTGCGGGAAAACCCGAGCACCCGGCGCAGGTGTTCCGCTTCCAGCTCATCGAGTGTCACGCGGGCGCCGACGGCGATTTCCGGTCGCGCCACGGCCCCGAATTCCTCCGGCAGATCGCACAACTCGACCGCTTCGCCCGAGCAGAGGATGACAGCGCGCTCGACCACGTTGCGCAGCTCGCGTAGATTTCCCGGCCAGACATACCCTGCAAAGGCGGCGTGCACCGCCGGGGCGAACGCCCTGACGTGCTTGCCCATGCGGGAGGCGAAAAACTTCCGGTACCCCTCCGCCAGCCGGGGCAGGTCGGTCGGCCGTTCCCGCAAGCCCGGCAACGTGACGCTGATGACGTTGAGCCGGTAGAACAGATCCTCACGGAAACGCCCGGCCTTCACTTCCTCGGCCAGATTGCGATTGGTGGCGGCAATGACCCGGACGTTGGCCCGGCGGGGCTGGGCTTCGCCGACCCGCTCGTATTCGCGCTCCTGCAGGAGCCGCAGGAGCTTGGGCTGGATGGACTGGGGCAATTCGCCGATTTCATCGAGGAACAGCGTGCCGCCCTGCGCGGTGGCCACCTTGCCCAACGCCTCCGAGATGGCGCCGGTGAACGCGCCCTTCACGTGCCCAAAGAGCTCACTTTCCAGCAGATCCCGCGACAGGCTCGGGCAGTTGACCGTGACGAAGGCCGCATCGCGCTGCGGGCTGCGGCGGTGGATCTCACGCGCTAGCACACTCTTCCCGGTACCGCTCGGTCCCAGCAGGAGCACGGTCGCCGGCGTGGCGGCGGCCTTGAAAAGCACCTCGAGCGTGCGCTGCATGGCGGGCTCGGCGGCCTCGAGATCCAGGGCCGGCGCTTCGTCGGCCAGCTGGCTTTCAAGCGACTGGACCTTGTGCTGCAGCGCACTGGTCCGTTCGATCCTGGCCAGCACCGCCCGCACCTGGTCGGGCGTAAAGGGCTTCGGGATGAAATCGTACGCCCCGCGGCGCATGGCCTCCACGGCGGTGGCGATGGTGGCATAGGCCGTGAACATCACCACCGCGAGCGCCGGTTGCTCCCTGAGCAGTCTTTCGAGCACCGCCAGTCCGTCGTCCTGCCCGAGCTTGAGGTCCAGAAAACAGGCGTCGAAGGCCTCCTCATTCAGCAGCGCGAGCGCCCGGGCGCGGGTGGAAGCCTCGACTCCGGTATGGCCGGCTGTCTCGACGGCGATCCGGGTGGTTTTACGAATGCCGGCTTCGTCATCAACAATCAGGACGCGCATAATGGGTGGTCAGGGATATTCCGCCGTGGCAGGCGGGCCAATCTCAAAAGCCAAGGCGGGGCCGCTTGCGCGGCCCCGCCAGGTCCAGCTTCAACTTACAATCCCGCCGGCCTGGGCCAGCAGGATGTAACAGGGGCATTGACCGCAGACCCGCCGACCGGTTCCGCGGCGAATTGTTTTGCCCGCGGGTCAATCTACTGTGGAATCCGGCGTCTCGGTACCACGCCATGTCTTCTGCCAACCCCACCCAGACTCAGGCCTCCTCGCCCGCCGGCACCTCCGGAAAACTCACCGACCTTGAGATCAAGGATGCCCAGCTGATTTTCAACTCGGCCTGGGACGACCTGCAGGCGGACATCGGCCGCGACAACCTGCGTTTCCCCAAGGAGATCATTCTGCTGGGTGGCGCCCCGGGCGCCGGCAAAGGCACCAATACGGCTTTCATCGCCAAGACCCGCGGCCTGACCTGCCCGCCCATCGTCATCAGCGCCCTGCTCGATTCCCCCGAGGCCAAGCGCCTGAAGGATGCGGGCAACATGGTCGGCGACCGCGAGGTGGTCAGTCTGCTGCTGCACGAGCTGATGAAGCCCGAGTTCCGCGACGGCGTCATCCTGGACGGGTTTCCCCGCACCCAGGTGCAGGTCGAGTGCCTCAAGCTCCTCGTGGATCGCATGCACCAGCTGCGCCGCGAGTTTTACGGCACCACCCTGAGCATCCATTTCCGGCAGCCCACGATCCACATCATGGTGCTCTTCGTGGATGAAAAGGAATCCGTCGCCCGCCAGCTCAAGCGCGGCCGCGAGACCATCATCCATAACGAGGAAGTGCAGCGCACCGGGATTGGCCGGCTCTGGGAAGACCGGCCGACCGATCATGATGCCGCCCTGGCCCGGCGGCGCTACCGGGTGTTCAAGGAACAGACCTGGGACGCCCTGCAATCCCTGAAGGAAATCTTCCACTACCATTTCATCGACGCGCAGGGACCGATCGAGGAGGTCGAGCAGAACATCCTCAAGGAACTGCAGTACCAAAGCACGCTGGAGCTCGACCCCCGGACGTATGACCGGCTGCGCGGCATCCCGGTGGCCAGCGAGATCATCGTCCATGCCCGGCAGGAGCTGGTCAAACGCCTCGACAGCTACGAGCTCGAGCACACGGGCATCTTCGCCAAGGTCACCGGCTTCATCGAGAACAAGATCATGCCGATCGTGCTCAAGCACGCGATCTCCGGCGTGGCGCTGATCAACACCGAGTACATCCTGCTGGATGACCCGCTCGCGCTGGCCATGCTGATCGACGTGTTTTCCGAACGCGGCTACCATGCCGTGGTGGATATCCACCGCATCGAGGTCCCGGAGAAATTCGATCCCGTCACCGGCGTCATCACCTGCCGGGTCAAGAAGGTCTTCCGCGTCCAGATCCGTTTCCAAGGGTCCGAGATTCGCCGCGGGTAGGCGCCCCCGCCGGCCGGGAGGGAATGGATTCTTGCCGCCGGCCATTCCGGTCGCTAGGGATGCCGGTGGCCCGGTTCCGGGCCATTCCTCCAACTCAACCCCACAGTCCCCATGGCATCCGTCATCCTGCTCCTCGAACTGGCACTCATCGTCCTGATCATCGCCGGCATCTGGAAAGTATTCACCAAGGCCGGGCAGCCCGGCTGGGCCGCCATCATCCCGATCTACAATATCTACATTCTGCTCAAGGTCGCCGCCCGGCCGTGGTGGTGGCTGCTGCTCCTTCTTGTTCCCTTGGTGAACATTGTCATCGCGATCGTGGTGGCCATTGACGTGGCCAAGGCTTTCGGCAAGGGCGTGGGCTTTGGCATCGGCCTGGCCCTGCTCGGGTTTATCTTTTACCCGATCCTTGGCTTCGGCGACGCAACCTACACCGCCCCGGTCAGAACCTGATCCAGCCGGATTTTCCCGCCGCGCGGAGCCTTGGCTTCGCGCGGTTTTTTATTCGTAACGCAGGGCCTCGATGGGATCGAGCGAGGCGGCTTTCCAGGCGGGATAAAAGCCAAAGCCGACGCCGATCCCCGAGCAGACCAACAATCCGATGGCGGCCCACAACCACGGGAAGATGATCGAGGCCTTCATCCACACCGCGAGACTGTTGCCGGCCACCACTCCGAGGAGTATCCCCACCAGGCCGCCGGCGAGCGAGATGGCCACGGCCTCGATCAGGAACTGGGTGAGAATGCTGACCTTGCGGGCGCCGATGGATTTGCGGATGCCGATCTCCTTCGTGCGCTCCGTGACGCTCACCAGCATGATGTTCATGATGCCGACGCCCGCCGCCAGCAGCGCGATGCCGCTGATCACGAAGGAACCCGCCGCCACCGCATCCGCCACCTTGGCGAAGGAGGCGATGAGCGATTCGTTGGAGAACAGCTCAAAGTCATTTTCATCCTCGGGCTTGAGCCCGCGGGCGATGCGCAGGGCCGTGATGGCCTTGTCGATGGTCTCGTTGTAGACCTCCTGGGACAGCGCCTGCGTGGCGATGTTGAGCGACTGGCGCTCGTTGCCGAACTCCATCTGGAAACGGGACACCGGCACAATGATGATGTCGTCCTGGCTCTGTCCGAACGAGGTACCGCGCTCCACCAGCAGGCCGATCACCATGTAGGACCTGCCCCTCACCTTGATAGTCTTGCCGATCGGCGTCTCCGCCGGGAACAGCTTCTTGGCCACCCCCTGCCCGATGACGCACAGCGGCCGGGCCAGTTCGATGTCGCCCTCGGTGAAATTGCGCCCCGTCTCGATCGCATACTGGTTCGCGGCCAGGTAATGCTGGTTGCCGCCGCCGAAGGTCTGGTCGGGCGTGGTCTTGCGGTTCTCATAGACCGCCTGGGCCGGGGAGAAATCATAGAGCTCGAGACTCACGACCTCGGCGATGCCTTCCATCAGCTTCTGGTAGCGCTGCCCCTGCTCGAGGGTGATGTTGCGACGCAGCTGGTATTTGCGCCGGTTCTCGCCGCCCGCCGAAAAGCCCGAGGGGAACTTCTGGAACTGGAACGCATTGGAGCCCAGGATGTTCAGGCCCGACTCGATGGAACCGCGCAGCGCCGACACGGTGGTCATCACCCCGATGACGGAAAACACCCCGATGGTGATGCCCGACATGGTGAGGACGGAGCGGAGCTTGTTCACCGCGAGTGAACTGAAGGACATGCCGAAGATCTCTTGGATTTTCATCGCGGTAAATCACTCGTAGCGCAGCGCGTCCACCGGATCGAGGCGGGAGGCGCCCCAGGCGGGGGCAAAGCCGGAGACCACCCCGGTGGCGACAGCCACCACCATGCTGACAATGACCAGGCTGAACGAAAAGACCACCGGCAGACTCGGCATGGTCGCCTGCAGCAGCAGGCAGAGACCGAAGGTCAGGGACAGGCCCACCGCGCCGCCGATGAGGCAGATGGAAACCGCCTCGATGAGGAACTGCAGCAGGATGGTGCGGCGACGGGCGCCCAGCGCCTTGCGGGTGCCGATCTCTTTGGTGCGCTCCTTGACCGAGACAAAGGTGATGTTCATGATGCCGATGGCGCCCACGAACAGCGACAACCCGGTGATGAACAGGCCAGCCAGAGCGATGCCCTGCTTGACCGGCTCGAGTTGCTCGCGAAAAGCCTGCTGCTGATTGACCGAAAAACTGTCCCGCTCGCCCGGCAGTTGCCCGCGCACCCGCCGCATGGCCCCGATCAGTTCCTCCTTGGCTTCGTCCATCCGATTCTTGTCGCGCACCTTGACGCGCAACTGCGCACTGTTGGAATTCAAACCGAAATACTTGCGGTAGGCATTGAGCGGCATGATGGCCTGGGAATCGAAACTGAAGAGCCCGAGAAATGAACCCTGC
>JBIJDP010000106.1:0-6846 GCA_044344065.1 Opitutaceae bacterium | reverse complement strand
GAGGCAATCAACGAGGCGATGCGGGACTGGGTGACCAATGTCCGCAGCACCCACTACATTCTCGGCACCGCCTACGGCTCGCACCCGTACCCGATGATGGTCCGCGATTTTCACCGCGTCATCGGCCAGGAGGCGAAGGAGCAGATTCTCGCCCGGGAGGGCCGGCTGCCGGACGAACTGGTCGCCTGCGTGGGCGGGGGCAGCAACGCCATCGGCCTCTTCTTTGAATTCCTCGAGGAACCCAACGTGCGCATGTTCGGCGTCGAGGCGGGCGGGCACGGTATCAGGCGCGGCGAGCATGCGGCCCGTTTTGCCGGCGGCCGGCTGGGGGTGCTCCAGGGTTGCAAGACCTACATCCTGCAGGACGGCGACGGCCAGATTGAGCTGACCCATTCGGTATCCGCGGGCCTGGACTATGCCGCGGTCGGACCCGAGCACGCATTCTACCGGGAGCGCGGCCGCATCGAGTTCGCCTACGCCACGGACGACGAGGTGCTGGAGGCGTTCCAGCTGTGCGCCCGGCTCGAGGGCATCATCCCGGCGCTCGAGAGCACCCATGCGCTGGTGCACGGCATGAAGCGCGCCCGGGCGCTGGCCAAGGACCGGATTGTGATCGTCAATCTGTCCGGCCGGGGCGACAAGGACGTGCAGCAAGTGGCGAAAATCCTCGGACACCAAGCATGAAGAGCATGACCGGATACGGCCGGGCCACCGCGGCCCTGGGCTCCTTTACCCTCACGGTGCAGGTGAGTTCCGTGAACCGGAAGACCCTGGACCTCGCGCTCAAGCTGCCATCGGGCTGGGATGCCCTGGAGGCCCAGATCAACGATCTCGTGCGCAAGGTCGCGCACCGGGGACGGATCAGCGTCAATGTGGAGCTTACCGGGGTGGGCCGGGGGAGCGAGCTGGCGTGGGACGAAGCGGCGGTCGGCAATGCACTCGACCGGCTCGCCCAGCTGGCCCGCGCCCGGGGCATCAATTTCGCACCGACACCGGAACTGATCTGGTCGGTCGTGAATTCGCAGCGGCAGTCGGCCGAGATGCCGGATCCCCTGGAATCGGCACCCGTGGTGACCGCGGCGGTCGGCGAGGCGCTGCGTGCGTTTGCCGCCATGCGGGCGCGCGAAGGCGAGGCCCTGCTGATTGATTTCCTCCCGCGGCTGGAGACATTGCGCCGGCAGATCGAAGTCATTGCCGGCCGGGCACCGCTCGTGCCGGCGGCCTACCGTGAGCAGTTGTTGCAACGCCTCCGCCAGGCGGAACTTGAACTGGATGTCGCCGACGAGCGCGTGCTGCGGGAAGTGGCGCTGTTTGCCGACCGCTGCGATGTGACCGAGGAGCTGACGCGGCTGCGCAGCCACCTGGAGCAATTTGCCGCCCTCCTGCGGACGGAGCAGGAGATCGGCCGGAAGGCGGAATTCATCCTGCAGGAAATCGGCCGCGAGGTGAACACGATCGGCGGCAAGGCCAACGACCTTGCCATCGCCCGGGCCGTGATCGAGCTGAAGAACGAGCTCGAACGCATTCGCGAGCAGATGGCGAACGTGGAATGATTCGGCGCGGCGCGCCGAATCATTCGGAGATTGGAGTTGCGAGATCGGAGATCGAAGTCGGAAGCGCCGCGATGTGGTACGTCAGGTGGTTCTGTGTGACCGTCGGGACGAGGGGTTCGCAAAGGCAGGCCAAACCGTAGTGGGCGCGTTTCGGGCGCACGCAAGCGCGCTGACCTATTGGACAATTGCGACCTATCCGGGAGTCAGTCTTCGATCTCCGAACTGCGATCTCCGATCTCCGCCGAGTGACGCGGTACGCGTCACTCGGGGTGCCGCAGCGAATGCCAGATATAGAGGATGACTCCGATGCAGATGCCGGAGTCGGCGACGTTGAAGGTCGGGTAAACGTAGCTGCCGAAATGGAAATCCAGGAAGTCGATGACGTGGCCGTGGAGCAGACGGTCCACCAGGTTGCCGAGAATGCCGCCACAGAGCAGGCCGAAGGCGATCTGCGTGATGCGGGCGCGCAGACCCAGGGCCCGGCGCCACACGTAGATCGCGAGGAGGGTGACGCAGGCGAGCAGGGCCAGGAAGACGCTCTTGCCGCTGAACATGCTCCAGGCCGCGCCCGTATTGCCCACGTGCACGAGGTAGAAAAAGTCCGGGATGACCTCGATGCCCGCATACGGTCCGTAGCTGCCCAAAGGCATCCGCGCGTAAATCCAGCCCTTGCTCAACTGGTCGAGACCGAAGACCGCGAGCAGGAGGATCAGCAGCAGCCGATAGGCAAGCAGCCGCTGCAGACGGGTGGGGGGCGGCAGGTCGGGTGCGACCGGGGCCGGGGCGGGTGGTTGGGTTTCGGCCACCATCGCAGGGCGCCGCCTATTCGTCGCCGCCCTCGTCCATCATCTTGCCGCCTTCTTCGCCCATCTCGCCAAACAGGCCGGCCTGGGTGCGGGAGCGGTGACGGTTGCGCTCAATCTCCTTCTGCGCCTCGGCGGTGAAACGGGTGAAGGGCACGGCGAGCAGGCGGTCCTTCGGAATGGGCTTCTGCGTGTGTTCGCAGATGCCGTAGGTGCCGTCATTGATGCGCTTGATGGCGGCATCAATCTCGGAGAGTGCCTCCTGCTCGCTCGCGACCATGCTCAGGGCGAAATCGCGGTCGAAGGTGTCGGTGCCGGCGTCGGCCATATGCTGGCCGTAGGAGGATAGATCGCCGGCGTCATCCTTGGCCGAGCGCTTGAGGGTTTCCCCCGAATGCAGCTCGATGCCGGCCGTGAGATGATTGTGCAGGTTGACGAGCAGGCGGTAGTAGCGCCGGAATTTATCCGGGATGTGCTTGTCGTCGGCGGGATCCAGGCGGGCCTTCTTCTTGGGATTGAAGCCCAGGATGTCGGCGAGCGAGGCGGCCTTGATGTGGTTGGGCTTCACCGGCTTGGCGGGAGCCGCGACGGCCTTGCCGGCATTGGCGGCCTGTTTGGCCGGGGTGGCGGCGCCGGGCTTCGTCACGACGGTCTTCGCGATGGCGCGGACTTCATCGAGGCTGAAGGCGATGGGCTTGGAGGCGACCTTGCGCTTCAGGATGCTGTCGCGCAGGGCGGTCTTCTTGGTAGGTTTTTCCATGGTGACGGGAATTCGTTTGGCCGCGGGAGCCTCGGGGGTCCGCTTCGCTGGCGCCGGCTGGGCCCGCTTGGCGGGAACCGGATGGGCGCGCTTCGCGGGAACCGGGGTGGACTTGGGCGAGGCCTTGACGGGCTTCGCGGGCTTCTTCGCGGATTTGGTGGGCTTGGGTTTTGCCATGGGGAGATTTGGGTGGGTAAGAAAATGTTAACCAGCCAGCGCGCTAACGCAACGCGGACATACGCTATCCGTCGCATTTGTGGCCAGGGCCGGAACCCAGCGCCAGCAGCGCGGGCAACGGTGGTAGCCGAGTTCGGCGCAGGGCCGGATCACGGCATTCAGCGGACCGGCGGCGGTCGTGAGGCTGACGCCGGAAACGATGAACAGCTCGGGCAGGAAATCGCGGTGGCGCTCCAGGGATTCGGCCAGGGCGTCGCCGGCGGGCACCTCCAGCGTCACGGCACAATCAAGGGACTTGCCGATCGTGCCGGTCTGGCGGGCGGGCTCGATCCGCTCATTGACGAGGGCGCGCACCTTGAGGAGCGCGCCGATCTCGGCCTCCAGGGCGCCGTTGCGCCAGTCGGCCGGGACCACCGGCCAGTCCTGCAGATGCACGGAGTCGTCGGCATACTCGCGGCCGGTGGTGGCATAGCTCCAGGCCTCGTCGGCCGTAAACGTGATGACGGGGGCAAGGATGCGCGCCAGGGCGCTGAAAACGTGGTGCAGGGCGGTTTGCGACGAACGGCGCAGGGGATGGGCGGCACCCAGGGTATAGAGCCGGTCCTTCAGGATATCGTGGTAGACGGCCGAAAGGGTGACGGAGCAGAACTGGTTGCACAGCTGGTAGACGCGGTGGAATTCGTAGGCGTCGTAGGCCTTGGTGCATTCGTCAATCAACCCGGCGGTCTGATGCAGGGCCCAGCGGTCAAGCGCATCCATCTGCGCCACCGGCACGGCATGCTCCGCGATCCTGAAATCGAACAGGTTGGAGAGCTGGAAGCGGAAGGTATTGCGGAATAGCCGGTAGGATTCGCCGACGTTCTTGAGGATCTCGTCATCCACCGGGATGTCGTCGCGGAAGTCCTGCGACGCGATCCAGAGGCGGATGACGTCGGCCCCGTGCTGGGCGATGTAGGCGTCGGCCGTCTGCGGTTTCTGGTAGGTCGAGCTTTTGGAGATCTTCTGGCGGTTCTTGTCGACGATGAAGCCGTGGGTCAGGACGGCCTTGTAGGGTGCGCCGCCCCAGGCGATGACACTGCACCACAACGAGGACTGGAACCAGCCGCGGTGCTGGTCGCTGCCTTCGAGGTAAAGGTCGGCCGGCCACTGCGTGCCGCCCTGGCCGCGCTTCAGCACGGCGGCCTGGGTGGAGCCGGAGTCGATCCAGACGTCAAGGGTGTCGCGGCCGCAGACGAGGTCGGCGGGCGCGGGCCAACCGGCGGGCAGCGCCACGCCCTCGAGAATTTGGGCGGCGGTGGAATCGTACCAGAAGTTGGTGCCTTGGGTGGCAATCTTGTCGGCCACGGCGCGGATGACGGCGGCGTCGAGGTAGGCTTTCTTGTCCGGGCCGTAGAAGGCGATGATGGGCACGCCCCAGGAGCGCTGGCGGCTGATGCACCAGTCGGGCCGTGATTCGACGGCGCCGCGGATGCGGGCTTCACCCCACGCGGGGATCCATCCCTGTGTCTGCGCGATCTGGGTGATCTCGCCGAGGGCGACCTGACGGTGACCGGCCTTGTCGAGTGAAACGAACCACTGGTCGACGGCGCGGAAGATGATCGGGGTCTTGGAGCGCCAGCAATGCGGGTAGCTGTGCTCGTAGCGCTGCTTCGCCAGGAGGGCGCCGGCGGCATCGAGCTTGCGCAGGACGGCGATGTTGGCGGGAGAGGTTTTCTTGGCCTTGAGGTCCTCCACGCTTTCGAGGCAGGTGAGGCCCACGAGCTCGGCCGGGATCTGGCCGTCGTCGAGGTACTTGCCGTCGTCACCGACCGGGCAGTAGATCGGTAGCTTGTATTTGAGGCCGGTGAGATAGTCCTCCGAACCATGGCCGGGCGCGGTATGGACGCAGCCGGTGCCGCTCTCGGTGGTGACGTAGTCGGCCAGCACCACGGGGGCGGCGCGGTCGATGAAGGGATGGCGCGGCTGCATCTGCTCGAGGGCGTCGCCCTTGAGGGTGTGCACGACGGTCGGTTGGGATTCCAGCTTGGCCGCGGTGGCGACGGTGCCGAGAAGGGCGGCCGCGACAATGATACGTTCGGCGCCGAGGTCGGCCACGACGTACTCCACCTCGGGGTGGACGGCGATGGCGAGATTGGCGGGGATGGTCCAGGGTGTGGTCGTCCAGATGACCACGAAGAGTGGCTTGTCGCTGGGCAGGCCGAACTTCGCGGCCTCGGCCGCGGGGACGGCGAATTTCACCCAGATGGAGGGGCTGACGTGAGACTGGTATTCGATTTCCGCCTCGGCCAAAGCGGTCTCAAAGGGAATGCTCCAATAGACCGGTTTCTTGCTGCGGTAAACCAGGCCCTGTTCGACGAAGGCGGCAAAGGTCCGGAGGATGTCGGCCTCGAAGGCTGGCGCCTTGGTCTTGTATTCGTTGGTCCAGTCGGCGAGCACGCCGATGCGCTTGAACTGGGTGGTCTGCCGCGCGATCCAGGTCTCGGAAAAGGCGTCGCAACGGGCCCGCATTTCGGCGGTGGTCAAGGTGAGCTTTTGCTCCTGAATTTCGCGGGAGACCTTCTGCTCGATGGGCAGGCCATGGCAGTCCCAGCCGGGAACGTAAGGTGTGCGGTAGCCGCGCAGGGACTTGTAGCGGTTGACGATGTCCTTGAGGGTCTTGTTGAGCGCGGTGCCGATATGGACGTCGCCGTTGGTGAATGGCGGGCCATCGTGGAGGACGAAGGCCGGGGCTCCGGCCCGGTTCTGCTGGATCCGGGCGTAAAGTCCGAGTTTCTCCCAGTGGGCGAGCCGGGAAGGCTCGCGCTGCACCAGGCCCGCCCGCATGGGAAAGTCGGTTTTTGGCAGCAGGAGAGTGTCTTTTAGGTCGGTGGCCATCGCTACAAAAGTGCGGGAGGCTACCGGAGCAGGGGGGGTAGTCAAGTGGCGAGACTTGCGAGTGTGAGCAGGGCTGGTAACTGCCCAGACCGGAACCTGTAGGGGCGCAGCTCGACTGCGCCCGATTGGGCGTCGTATGGCGGATGATGCCCGAGGGCGCACACGAGGTGCGCCCCTACGAATTAAGCCTCGGCAACGCGGCGCGCTAGTTTTTCGCCCGACTTGATGCAGTCCTGCAGGGAGATGCCGTCGCGGACATTGCCGCCGACGTACAGGCCGGCTGCCGACTTTTCCAGGCGGTCGATGACCTCGAGGAAGCGACCGTAGCCCAGCGTGTATTGCGGGATGGCCCGCGGCCAGTAGCTGTGGCGCACAAAGAGCGGGGGAGTGCTGATCCCGACGAGATCGTGGAGGTCACGGGCAAGCTGCGCGAGCAGCACCTCGGTGGACAACCGGGCCAGGTCGGGCTGGCGGAGGCCGCCGACAAATACGGTCAGGCCCACATGCCCGTCGGGCGCCCGGTTTGGAAAGAGGGTGGAGGTGAAAAGCATGCCCAGCACGGAACGATGTTCCACGGCGGGGACCAGTCCGCCAAAGCCATCGAGCGGGTGTCCCACCTGATCGCGCCGGTAGCCGAGGAACAGGGAGGACACGGGCGGCTGGATGATATCGTCGAGCA
>JBIJDP010000376.1:0-3692 GCA_044344065.1 Opitutaceae bacterium | reverse complement strand
CGTCCGCGAAACCCTCCGCATCGTCGACCGCGCCTACCTCATCCACCGCGGCAAGGTGCTGACCCAAGGCACCGGCGACTTCCTCATCAACGACCCCCAGGCACGCGAGTTTTACCTCGGCGAAAATTTCAATCTTTGAAGTAGCGGGTAGCGAGTAGTGAGTAGCAACAAGCGAGCATACGGCGGCCAAGCCTGCTGTTTTTCTACTCGCTACCCGCTACTCGCTACCCACTACTTTCAGCCAGCAACATGCACAAGGCCATCCACGGCATCACGGTCGCGCATTTCTACGAGACGTACCGCGAGAAACTGAAGCTGGAGCTCCTCGCCGGCGGGGAGGGCCTGCATCGCCTGATCAAGGAGGGTTCCCTCAACCGGCCGTCACTCGCCCTCACCGGCTTCTTCAAGTATTTCGCCAACAAGCGCGTGCAGGTCTTCGGCGCCGCCGAGATGACCTACATGAAGACCCTCTCCCCGGCGAACCAGGCCAGCATCTTCCGGCAGATGGTGCAGCGCCACATTCCCTGCCTGATCCTGACCCGCAATTACCACGCCACGCGCCACATGCTGGAGGTGGCCCGGGAGATGCACCTGCCACTCTTCCGCACGCCGATGATCACGATGAATTTCGTGAACCTCGCCACCCTGTGCATTGACAACGAGTTCGCCCCCTCCACCACCGAGCACGCCACGACCCTCGACATCAAGGGTGTCGGCGTGATGCTCCGCGGCTCGAGCGGCGTCGGCAAGAGCGAGTGCGCCCTGGCCCTGATCGAGCGCGGCCATTCCCTCGTCGCCGACGACCTCACGGTCATCAAGCTGCTCGACGAGCGCGAGCTCATGGCCACGAGCCGTCCCCTCAACCGCGGCTGGATGGAGTGCCGCGGCATCGGCATCATCAACATCGCCGAGATGTTCGGCATCAAATCCATCCGCCTCGAGAAGCGCGTAGACCTGGTCATTTCCCTGCAGGAGTGGACGCCCGAGGTGGTCGAGGAACGCACCGGGCTGGAGGAAAACTACTTCGACATCCTGGGGATGAAGGTGCCCCACATCGAGCTCTACGTCCGCCCCGGCCGGGACATGGCGCGCCTCGTCGAGGTCGCCGCCCTCACCTATTCCCTGAAGAAGATGGGCCACGATCCCGCCAAGGATTTCAACGACCGTCTCATCGCCTTCATGAGCAGTCAGGCCGAGCAGAGCCAGCCCAAGGTCAAGCCCCTCCTCCGCGACACGCGTCACACCGAAGCCTGAACCCATGCCCGATCCCACTGCCCGCAACGACGGCCGCCGCGTCGCCCAACTGCGTCCCATCACTTTCGAAGCCAACATCGCCCCGCACGCCACCGGTTCGGTCCTGGTTTCCTTCGGCGCCACGCGCGTCATCTGCGCCGCCACGATCGAGCCCAAGGTCCCGGCCTGGATGCGCCAGCAGGGGGTCAAGGGCGGCTGGCTCACGGCCGAGTATTCAATGCTCCCGTACTCCACCCTGGACCGGAAGCAGCGCGACATTGCCAAGGGGAAACTCGACGGCCGCACCGTCGAAATCCAGCGCCTCATCGGCCGCTCCCTGCGCGCCGTCATTGATCTCCAGAAACTGGGCGACAACACCCTCTGGGTGGATTGCGACGTGCTGCAGGCCGACGGCGGCACCCGCACCGCTTCCATCACGGGCGCCTACCTCGCCGCCCGGCTTGCCGTGCAAAAGCTCATTGACGGGCAGAAGCTCGCCGACAATCCGCTGCTCGATTCCGTCGCCGCCGTCAGCGTGGGCATTTTCAACCGGCAGGAATTGCTCGACCTCAATTACATCGAGGACAAGGACGCCGAGGTGGACTTCAACATCGTCATGACCGGCCAGGGCCGCTTCGTCGAAGTGCAGGGCGCCGGCGAAGAGGCCACCTTCACCCAGGAGCAACTCACCAGTCTCCTCGCCCTCGCGCAGAAGGGCCTGAAGGAAATCTCCAGCCTGCAGGCCGCGTTCCTGACGCGACAGTTGCTGGCGCGCTAGCAGTTTAAAACCATGGAGCCGCCCCTGATGTCGTCTCCACCCGGGCGACACCCGGCGGCGGCCAGGGTGGTGGCGGCGCTGATCCTCTTCAGCCTGCTGGAAATCACCAGTGGGTTCTGGCATGTCCTGCAATGGACCAAGAGCGGCGGTCAACTCTCGCTCACTGCGCCGCTGGGCTTTCTCGTGCTTTGGTTGGCCGCGTGGCTGGTCTGGCGGGGCAACCGGGCGATCTGGAATATAATCGCCTGGCTCTCCCCACTGGCGTTGGGCTGCCTGCTCGGAGCCTGCCTGGCGATCGGCCTGGGCATGCCTTGGAAATTATTGCGCATCATGGCTACGCATGAGCCGGTCTCGGTTGCCGGCACCGTCGGGTACAGCCTGGTGGCGGGGCTGCTGCTGATTTGGCTCGCATGGGAAACCCATCAATCACCGGCCGCAGCCCAGGCACGCAGTCAGTGGACCCGTCCACCCGCCCTGATACTCTATGGGACCGTTGCCACCGCGCTCTTCGCTGGAGCCATCCTGGCCGTCATCCAAGGCAGTTGGACCAAACCCGCCGTCAATCTCGCCCGCAAGGAACTGGGCGACAAATACGACTATTACGTCATCTCCTGGCATCAGCAGACCAAATCCGGCCAGACCTCGGGTTATGCCGTTTTATACGCCTACAACGAGACGGAGCTCCGCGATATCAAAGTAAACTGGTAGGGCAGGTCTTTGACCTGCCCCGATAACGCCACTGCGCAAATGATGCCCCCAATGGCAGGTCACAGACCTGCCCTACTTTCAATCCTTGGCTCTCGGCTTCTCCACCGGAATCTCGCCGAAATTGCCGCTCTCGGCGGCGTGCACAAACCGTTCCGTCACACTCTTCAGGTTTTCCCAGCGACGGCGGATGGTCTTCGCCTCCGACTTGGTGATGGTGTTGTCGGCGGCCGCTTGCGCGATGGTGGCCAGCATGTCGGCAAAATCCTGCACGATGTCGTTGGTCAGGGGAATCAACTGACCCGAATGCTGCAGCGACTGGGGATTGCGGATGTAAAACCCGCCCGCCTGCTCGCAAACCCACTGGGCGATGCGCGGATCCTTGGTCGAACGGATCAGCTGCCCGATCCGGTCCAGCGGATTGTTGGCCCCGCTGCCGCTGTCATCCACCGGCGGTTCGGCCCACTTGTAGATCAGCGAGAGCGACAGCGCCATGTCCGCGGCAATCTGCTTGGCGCTCGTCTGCTTCAGTACTTCCCGCAATACCTCATGCGATTGCATAGGCCGCCATCGTGTACGCCCACCCGGCCAATGCAATCCAGTGTTCCGGCGGCGACAAGTTTACCGAACGGGCAGGCTGGGAGCTTGCTCCTGCTCTGAGCGCGCCAGCCAGCTGGCGGCCTACCAGGCAACACTTGGTGGCGGCGTATTCAGCTGGCAGTTCGGAGATGGGAGATCGGGTCATTCCGGATATGAACTCCGAACTGCGATCTCCGATCTGCGACCGATCCACTCGCTCACGCTCGTAGCTACTAAGGGCGAAAGCACCACGCGTGCTGATCGGTGGTATAAGCCCGCACCGGGATCCGGACTGTCACCGCTAAAGACTCCTTATGGGCAGGTTTTTTGTGTGTCTTCGGCCGGTCTTTCCGCCCATACTGCCACTTTATATCACATGAACATCCACGAGTATCAG
>JBIJDP010000166.1:0-5744 GCA_044344065.1 Opitutaceae bacterium | reverse complement strand
GAGGCTGCCGGCAGTTCTGCCGGCCGAAATGTGAAGTCCGAACATCCCGCCTCAGGCACTCACGCGGCCGGCATGGAACTTTTGCGCATGCTGCGCCGCTCAAACTTCATCGCAAATATGAAGCGTGAGGGCAGCGCCTGCCGGGCAACCGAACATGCGTGTCTGCTCTTACTCAAGCACAGACAGACACCATGATTGCATCCGCATCGGCCCGCACCCCGGGCCGGATCCTCGCCAGCATCGCGCTGGCCGTGACGCTCGCGTCCGGCCGCGCCCAGGACTCCGCCGACACGACGGAGCCCGTCAACCTCGACACCCTGGTCGTGACCGCCCTGCGCACGCCCGTGTCGTTCGCCCAGCTGGCCTCCGCGGCCAGCGTGGTCACCGCCGCCGACCTGGCCGCGCGCCAGCAGACGGACCTGCTG
This sequence comes from Opitutaceae bacterium, assembly GCA_044344065.1. GTDB lineage: Bacteria > Verrucomicrobiota > Verrucomicrobiia > Opitutales > Opitutaceae > UBA2377. Next base: position 5,319 of record JBIJDP010000166.1, on the reverse strand, counting down.
TCCGTGCTCGGCACCCAGTCCGGGCTGCCGTCGGCGACCACCGGCCAGGCCGGCGGCGTGACGTCGCTCTTCACCCGCGGCTCCAACTCCAACCACACGCTCGTGCTGGTGGACGGCATCCGCTTCAACGACGCCAACACCGAGTATTTCAACCTCATCGGCGGCGCCGCCCTCGGTGCCCACGAACGCGTCGAGATCATCCGCGGCCCGCAGAGCACCCTGCACGGCGGCGAGGCGCTCGGCGGCGTGATCGCCCTCAGCCAGAACCGTGGCAGCGGTCCCGGCAGCAGCGCGCTGTCGGTGGAAGGCGGCAGCTTCGCCTCGGCCCAGGCGGCGTACGCGGCCCAGGGACAGCGCGAGGCCATGGCCTATGCGTTCAGCCTGTCGGCCGCGTGCACGGAGAACGACCGGCCCGACAGCGCCTTCACCCGCGGCAACTTCGCGCTGCGCCTGGATCGCGATGTCAGCGCCACAACCCGCATCGGCGCGACCCTGCGCGGCTACCACGGCCTGTACGAGTCGCCCGGCGACCGCTTCACGAACGACCCCAACAACACCGAGCGCGAGCGCATCCTGCTTGCGACCGTTTTCGCCGATTTCACCCCCGCCCCGGACTGGGCGGTGCATGTCATCCTCGGCGCGCAGCACCGCGAGCTGGTTTCCGACAACCCCCTCCCGAACCCGCCCTGGGCCACGCCGCCCTCGCAGGACCACAACAAGACCAGGCGCGCCGTGCTTGATGCCCAGGCCACGTGGACCGGCCTGGAGCGGAACCGCCTGACCTTCGGCACCACCGTGGATCGTTCGGCCACCCGCAACACCGGCTTCGGCAACATCGACCGCGAGCAGTCGCTGCTCGCCTTTTTCCTCCAGGACGAGATCACGCTCAGCGAGAGCCTCTATCTCACCGTTGGCCTGCGCAACGACGACCACGACACCTTCGGCAACGCCGCCACCGGTCGCGCCGCGCTGGCTTGGATCGCCCAGCCCAAGCGGCTCAAGTTCCGCGCCAGCTACGGCACGGCCTTCCGCTCGCCCAGCTTCCTCGATCTCTACGGCACCTCGGCCTATTATGTGGGCAACCCGACCCTGGAGCCCGAAAAGGCCAGGGGCTGGGATACGGGGGTTGATCTGACCCTGCCCGACAACCGCGGTCTCGTGTCGGTGACCTGGTTCGACACCCGCTTCGACAATCTCATCAACTACGATTTCATGGTCTTTCCGGCCACGGTGAAAAACATCGGCGAGGCCAAGACCCATGGCCTCGAGACCTCGGTCCTGCTCAACCTCACCGACGACACCCGGTTGGAACTCGCCCACACCTGGCTGGAGGCCGAGGACGTCACGGCCGGACAGCGGCTCCTCCGCCGGCCGCGCCACTCGGTCGGCGCCGACCTGCGGCATGACCTCGGCCGCCAGTTCACCCTCGGCACCGGCGTCACCTGGGTGGCGGACCGGGAGGACGTGGACGCCCTGACCTACGGCCGCACCGACGGTGAAAATTACACGCTGCTGCGCGTGTACGGTGCGTGGTACCTCCGCGACAACCTGAACCTCCGTCTCCGCGTCGAGAACGCGCTCGACGAGCAATACGAGGCCGTCAACGGCTTCCCCTCGCCCGGACTCGCGGTTTACGGCGGGCTCGACTGGAGCTTCTGATTCGATTCCCTCCGACTGAACGTGCACACCATGGCGCGCCCCCGCCTCATCATCCTTCTGCTGATCGCCTGCACCGGACTGCTCCCGGCGCCGGCCGGCGAGGTGCGCGTGGTGTCGCAGACCGTGGGCAGTGATGAGTTGCTCCTCGCCGTGGCGTCACCGGGGCAGATTGCCGCCCTCAGCCACCTGTCGCGCGATCCGGTTTTCTCCGGCGTCGCGCGCGAGGCAACGGCTTATCCGGCGATTGGCCACGGCGATGCGGAGACGATCCTGCGTTTCCGCCCGACGCTGGTGCTATTCAGCGACTACAGCCGCGAGGAACTGGTGGAGCAGGTCCGCCGCGCCGGCGTGCCCGTGCTGATCATCGACCGCTACCAGACGCTCGAGGACGCCTTCGCCAATCTCCGCCGGATCGCCGCCGCCCTCGGGGATGAGCCGGCGCGCGCGCGGGCCGAGGCCGTGATCGCCGAATATCACTCCCGCCTGGAAAATCTGCGGCGGCGGCTGCGCGGCGTCACGCCGGTGCGTGTCATCGCGCCTTCCACCTATGGCGTCATCCCGGGCGCGGAGACGACTTTCCAGGATATCTGCGCGGAGGCCGGGGCCGAGAACCTGGCCGCGTCGCTCGGCGGACTGACCGGGCACGCCATGCCGCCCGGCGAACTGATGCTGAAGTGGCCGGTGGAGGCGGTCGTACTGGGCGGATCCAATGTCGAGGAGGCCCTCGAACTCTACCGCAAGCTGCCGCCCTACGCCTACATGGCGGCCGTGCGCAACGGCCGCGCCGCGATGCTGGACGCCTGGGCGCTCGGGTGTGTGACCCACCTGCGGGTCCATGCCTACGAGCAGCTTGCGCGTCAGTTGCATCCGGAGCGTTTCCGGGAGGCGGCGCCGTGAAACCGCTGCTGCCCGCGCGCCTGGCGCTGCCGTTGCTGGTCCTGCTGCTCGGGCTGCTCGCCCTGCTTTCGCTGGCCGTCGGCGAGGTCCGCCTTGGACCGTCGGAGTTGCTCGGCGGCCTGTTGCGCCGCGATGAATTTGCCACGACCATCCTCTGGCAGATCCGGTTGCCGCGACTCGGCGTGGCCATGCTCGTCGGCGCGGCCCTCGCGGCCAGCGGCCTGGTGATGCAGGCGTATTTCCGCAATAGCCTCGCCAGCCCGGGCCTGCTGGGGGTGAGCAGCGGCGGCGCGGCGGGCGCGGTCATCGCCATCGGGGCCGGCTGGGCGGGCGCGTCCTTCCTGTTCGTGCCGCTGGCCGCCATCGCCGGGGCCCTGGTCGCCACGGGCGCGGTGGTGGTGCTGGCCCGGCAGGGTGCCGGAACCGAACGCCTGCTGCTGGCGGGTATCGCGCTGAACGCGCTGCTGGGCGCCGTGACCAGCTACGTGCTTTCGCAGGCCACGCTCACCTACGAGCGCAACGCCAAGATTTTGTTCTGGTTGCTGGGCGGGTTGGAGGACCGCACTTGGGAGCACGTGTGGATGGCCGCGCCCATTTTGCTCGGGGCGGTGTTGCTCTGGCCGCTGGGCCGGCCGATGGACCTGCTCAGCCTCGGCTGGAGCGAGGCGCAGAGCCTCGGCGTGGATGTCACCCGCCTGCGTCGGCGCCTGCTCGGGCTTTCGACGCTGCTGACCGCGCTGGCGACCGCGGTTGCCGGCACGGTCGGTTTCGTCGGCCTCGTGGTGCCGCACATTCTCCGGCTGCTGGTGGGCCCCGAACACCGCCGGCTGGTGCCGCTGGCCCTCGTGGGCGGGGCGGACTTCGTGATTGCATGCGACCTGGCGGCCCGCGCGGCGGGCGGCCTGCGGCTCGGCATCGTGACCGCCTTGATCGGCGGGCCGTTTTTCCTGTGGCTGCTGCGGAGGCAGACATGAGCGCGCTGACCCTCAACGATGTCGCCGTCGCCGGCCGGCTCGCGCCGGTCACGCTCGCGCTCGGCCCCGGCCAGACGGTCGGACTGGTCGGCCCCAATGGCTCGGGCAAGTCCACGCTCATGCAGGCGGCGGGCGGATTGCTGCCGTACAGCGGAAGGGTGGGGTGGAACGGCCAGTGGCTGGCGGACATCCCCATGATGGAGCGCGGGCGCATGACGGCCTGGGTGCCCCAGGAGGCGCATTTCGAGTTCGGCTTCACGGTGCGCTCCGTCGTGGCACAGGGACGCTACGCCTTCGGCGATGACGAGCAGGGCGTGGAGGCGGCGCTGGCGCGCTTCGACCTCACCACACTGGCCCACCGGCCGGTCAACCGGCTTTCCGGCGGCGAGCGGCACCGCGTGCTGCTTGCCCGGGCGATCGCCACCGGGGCTTCGCTCCACCTCTGGGACGAGCCGCTCGGGGCGCTGGATCCGCGACACGGGTTGAAGGTGCTGGCCCTGGCGGACGAACTGAAGCACGCCGGCGGCACGGTGATGATGTCTTTGCACGACCTGCGGGTGGCGTATTACCTCGACCAGGTGGTGGTGCTCTCGGAGGGCCGGCTGCAGGCGGTGGGCCGCCCTCATGATGTCCTGACACCCGAGCTGCTGCACGACGTCTTCGGCGTAAAGGCCGAGTTCGTTTCCAGCCTCGTCCTGAAACTGAAATGAATATTGCAGGAGCCTCCTTGCAGGCGATGGCGTGAAATGTAGGGGCGCACCTTGTGTGCGCCCTCGGGCGTCGTCGGGCGACGCCCCTACAAATCGCCAACAAGCAGGCTCCTGCAACTGAGATCACGGGTTTGAAAACACGCCATAACGAATCCTCCTCCACTACTTCGATGCGACGCGTGCCCTGTCCCTTGCTCGACCAGCCCGTGCTGCTGCCGGAGCGTCCGCGGCGGGTGGTGTCGTTCGTGTCGGGCCTGACCGAGGCCATCTGGGCAATGAATCTCTCCGACCGAGTGGTGGGTGTGTCGCATTATTGTGCCCGCTACGTGGAGACGGGCGGACGTCCGGTGACCGGTGACTACCTGCGGATCGACGAGGAGGCATTGAAAGCGCTGGCGCCCGATCTGGTGCTCACGACCGGCGGCATCCAACTCGGCGTGACCCGGCGGCTGGCGAAGGCGGGTCTGCCGGTCTACGCGCTGCCGCTGCCCGACAGTTTCCATGGCATCCTCGAAAACATCCGCCGGCTCGGTGCGCTGCTCGGCGAGATGGAGGCGGCGGTTGCGCTCACGGCCCGCCTGGAGACCGAAGCGGCGGAACTGCGGTCCCGGGCGCTGGTGCGCCGGCCGCGGGTGTACGCCGAGTTGTGGTTCGGCCGGCATCCGCGCATGGCGGGCGGACTCACCTTCATCCACGATCTCATCGCCCTGGCCGGCGGCGAAAACATCTGGGGACATTTGCCCGAAGGTTATCCGAAACCCGACCTGCCCGGCGTGGTGGCGGCGCGGCCGGACATCGTGGTGCTCTTTCACGAGGAGGACGACCATCCGCTCGATGTCGCGGCCTGGCGGCGCGAGCGCGGTTGGGATGCACAATGGCCATTCCGGCTCGTGGAGGCGGGGATCACCCGCGGGCGCAACCTGATCCACGACGGCCCGTCATTGCTGGAGACGGCGCGGTGGCTGCAGGGGCAGTTCCGGGCTGAGTCGTGAGGAATGTAGGGCGGGGTCTCCGAACCCCGCCTGGGAGCGCGACCGCCCTCGGTCGCAATCGTGCGCCCCCCCCCAAGCAGAGAAAGA
>JBIJDP010000096.1:0-7272 GCA_044344065.1 Opitutaceae bacterium | reverse complement strand
TCCGTTCCTACGGCAACAAGGTTGAGATCAAGGGCGCGGAAGCCGAGGTCATCTGGACCCCGATCCGCAACTTCCAGGCGCTGATCAACGCCTCCTGGATGCCCACGGCCGAGACGGTTGAGGACCTGCGTCCGATCTACTCGAAGCCCGGTTCGACCTACTACCAGAGCAGCCTGAACGCCGCGCAGCAGCGCGACGCGTACATCCTGTGGAACGCCCGCGTGGAGAACGTGCCGGAATACCGCTTCAACGTGTTCGGCAAGTACACGTTCACGGACGGCCCGGCCCGCGGCCTCGCGCTCGGCGCCGGCATGCGGTACTCCTCCGAGACCGTGATCAGTCGTGGCGTGGACTGGAACCCGCTCGGCAACGGCTACCAGGCCGGCGACTACATCGTCTTCGACGTGACGGCCGCCTATCCCTGGGAGTTCATGGGCTACAAGTTCCGGACCTCCATCGGCATCTACAACGTGACCGACGAGAAGTACTCCGAAGGCTCCTTCGCCCTCTCGCCGGCCCGCAACTGGCTGCTCAGCACGACCCTCACCTTCTGAGTGGTTTGATCTGAACAGTTAATCTGCTCTCAAGGGCGGCATCCTCCGGGATGCCGCCCTTTTTCGTGGTGACAAATGCAGGGCGGGGATTCTGGTCCCCGCCTTCGCCAAGGCTACGGAGGACACGTCGGAAACCCCGGCCTACATTCATTCCCCCTCCGTCCACAGCACGATCCTCGTCGCCTCGCGGTACTTCAGGTCGAAACCACCCTCGCGGGGCGTGACTTCAAACCCAAGCGCATCGGTCTCCACCGTCACGGTCAGGCCCGGCAGCTTCCAGCCCTCGCGGCCGAGGTCGGCGGTGGTCAGGCCGGGGGCGGAAACTTGAAAGGTGGAGTCGCCAATCGCGTGGATTGCGAGCCGGTTTTCACCCGCCCGCGCATCCACCCGCGGGCACTCGCGCAGGAGAATCCAGCCGATGCCGCCGTCCGGCATGGCCCAATGAATGGTCGCAGGGTGAAAGATGGTGCGGCTCGCCGGTCCGGCGGCGCGCGACAGGCCGGTGATCTCGCCGCCGAGCATAACCTTCCGACCGAGCCAGGCGGTGGCGATGCGGCCGCCGGGCAACTGGCGCTCGACCTGACGCTCGCCTTGAAATTGCTGGAAATGCGCCAGCGCCTCAGCCGGAATCCGCGCCCCCGTAATCACGGCCAGGGGCCCGAAAATAAAATCGTGGGCATGACCCATCGGACCGCTTGGATCCGGCAGGGGCACTTGCGCCGGATCCAGCACCAGCGCCAGCCACATGCCGGTCAGTGAAACATAACGCTGCATGTCCATGCCGTAGGCGCGGTCATAGGGACCGGCGAGATTGCGCAGCCCGGCATGGTAGAAACGCGCGGTATCAACCCAGAGGGCGGCCTCCATGTCCGCGCCCAGCCGGCGCAGCCGCTCCGTGGGGCCGTATTTGCGCCACAGGGCCAGACCGTAGAAATCCACCCCGTAATAGGTCGGCGAGTTGTACTCCTCGAAGGAGCCGTGCTCGATGAATCCGGCATACACCGTCTCGCACCAGGCTTTGCCGTCGCGCACCCAATCCGGCCGGCCCAGTCGTTGCCCGGCAAAGGTCATCAGGAACCCGTGCATCAGCGCGATGTTGGTGTAGCTGGGCACCAGCCGGTTCTCCTGCAATTCGCCTTCGATCGCGAGGCGGATGGCACCCTCCAATCGCGCCGCGAGCCCCGGCGGCAGGCGGTCCGCATATTCCAGCAGCAGCACCGCAAAGTCCGTGCCGATGAAGTACCGCCAGTTGGGATCGTAGTTCATCCAGCGCTCCGAGAACTGGCCCGGCTGCGGCTCCTCCGCACTGCGGTAAAAGGTGCCGTCCCACGGCTGGCCGGGATCGCGAATCTGCTGGCCGAGCACCAGATCAATCACGCGCAGCGCCCGCGCGCGGTCGCCGGGCAGGTCCCGCTGCATCAGACCGAGCGCATAGGTGGAGCTCCCGCGGATGTCGTGCCGCCGCGCCGGATCGGTCTGCGAGGACCACAGCAGCCCGGCGCGTTCATCCCAGAGGCGTTCGCAAAAATCCAGCGAGGCCGTGAGCAGAGCCTGCGCGCGCGGATCGGGGGCGGGTTGGGCGGACAGCAAATGGACCGCGGACAGCAGTCCGAACAGGGGGAGCAGCCGGCGGAATTTCATGGCAGGGGGATCAAGCGCGAAGGGTTCCGCGGGGTAAAGCGCCGAACTACGGCGGCTCGCTTGATCAGCAGCAGGTAGGGCGAGGCGTCCTCGCCGAGCCGGTTGACGTTCCGCCAGCGGGCGGCTCACCGGGGACGGTTCGCCCTACCTGCCATTACCCGGTGTCAGTCCATGGCAGGAATTTTCACTTGTCGCTGATGTGCAACCTTGCGCCATTGACCGGCCGCGGCGGTTGGCCTCTTCTCGCTGCCGATGCATCCCACGCTCCTCGTCCTCGCCGCCGGCATGGGCTCGCGCTACGGCGGCCTCAAGCAGATCGATCCCGTCGGCCCCTCCGGTGAAACCGTCCTCGACTACGCGGTGCATGACGCCCTCCGCACCGGGTTCGGCCGCGTGGTGTTCATCATCCGGCGTGACTTCGAGGAGGTCTTCCGCACCCAGATCGGCGCCAAGTACGCGGGTCGCATCGCCGTGGACTATGTCTTCCAGTCGCTCGACGCCCTGCCCGAGGGCTTCACGTCCCCCGCCGGCCGCGAGAAGCCCTGGGGCACTGGCCACGCCGTGTGGTGCGCCCGCGACGCCATCCGCGAACCCTTCGCGGTGATCAACGCCGACGATTTTTATGGCGCGGATTCGTTCGCGCAGCTCGGCCGCTTCCTGACCGGCCCGGCGGTCGCGCCGCGGGGCTTCGACCCGATGTCGGGTCATCGCGTGCCGCCTTCGCTCGCCGCGCCCTTTGCCATGGTCGGCTACAAGCTGGCCAACACGCTGTCCGAACACGGCGCCGTCGCCCGCGGCATCTGCGCCGCCGGCGCCGACGGCCGGCTCGTATCAATCGTCGAGCACACCGGGATTTTGCCGGAGGAAATCGGGCCGGGCAAAAAATACTCCGGTGCCGAGATCGCCTCGCTGAACTGCTGGGCCTTCACCCCGGCGCTCTTCGCCGGCCTTGATGCGCAGCTGCGCGTCTTCCTTGCCGAACGGAGTCGCGAGCTGAAAAGCGAGTTCTACCTGCCCGCCGCCGTCTCCACCATGATCGCCACCGGCACCGCGACCGTCCAGGTGCTGCCAACCGAGAGCTCGTGGTTCGGCGTCACCTACCGCGAGGACAAGCCCCGCGTCGTCGCCTCCATCGCCGCGCTGGTGCAATCCGGTCAGTACCCGGCCAAACTGTTTTAAGCGCAAAGACGCAATGATGCAAAGGTCAGCCATAAGAAACCAAACCAATTAACGGGAAAATCAGAGCGAACGGAAACGAGGCTCTGATCTCTTTCATCTCCGTCACCTCCTGCTCAATATACCGGTCCTTTGCGTCCGACCTTTGCGCCTTGGCGTCTTTGCGCTTAATCCACATCCCATCCGCGCTTAACCCCGCACTCCCATGAACCTCTGGCCCATTCTTAAAACCTACACCGGCGACAAGCTGCCCCGCGTCGCCCTGCCCATCGGCGGCATCGGCACCGGCACCGTCTCCTTCTGCGGTTGGGGTGCGTGGCGGCACTGGGAGGTTGCCAACCGGCCCGCGAAGGGGTTCACGCCCACCGGCCAGGGCGGCGCCGCGCCGTTTTTCGCCCTGCATGCCGCCCGCCGCGGCGAGGCCCCGGTCACACGGTTGCTCGAAGGGCCGCTGCCGGTCGGTGACTGGGAGGGCGCGGAAGGCGCATCCGTGCCCAATGCCGGCCTGCCCCGCTTCCGCCGCTGCAAGTTCCACGCCGCCTATCCGCTGGCCCAGCTTGAGCTCGCCGACGAGGCCGTGCCGCTGCGGGCAACGGTGCAGGTTTTCAATCCGCTCGTCCCCGGCGACAGCGCCCGCAGCGGACTGCCAGTCGCCCTGGTGCGCGTGGTGCTGCGCAATCCCTCCCGCGCGCCGGTCCGGGCCGCGGTCACGGCGGTGTTGCCCAATTTCATCGGCATGGACGGCTTCGTCCTCAAGCTCGATGAGTTCCGCGGCAAGCTCGGGCCCACCGGCGCGCAGGGGAACCTGAATACGCTGCGCTCCACGGACGGCCTGCACGGCGTCACCCTTGCGTCCAACGGTGTCGCCGCCAGTCACCCCGCCTGGGGCACGCTCGCGCTTGCCACGACCGCCCGGCGGGGCGTCACCCACCGCACGGCCTGGGCCGACTCCGGCTGGAGCGATGCCCTGCTTGATTTCTGGGATGACTTTTCCGCCGACGGCCGGCTGGAGGAGCGCACCGCCAAGACCGACACCCCCACCGCCTCCCTGGCCGTGTCCGTCGAGGTGCCGCCCGCCGGCGAACGCAGCATCGAGTTCGTCGTCGCGTGGCATTTCCCGAACCGCCAGTCGTGGGGCACCCCCGCCGGGGAGGAGCCCGCGATCGTGGGCAACCACTACACCACGCAATTCGCCGACGCCTGGGCCGCCGCCGCGCATGCCGCCAAGCACTGGACCGCGCTGGAAAACGCCACCGTGGCGTTTGTCCGCAGCGTCACGGATAGCAGCCTGCCGCCCGAGGTCCGCGAGGCCGCGCTCAACAATCTGTCCACGCTGCGTTCGCAAACCAGCTTCCGCACCGCCGACGGCCGCTTCTACGGCTGGGAAGGCTGCTTCGACCGCAAGGGCAGCTGCCACGGCAGCTGCACACACGTCTGGAACTACGAGCACGCCACCGCCCTGCTCTTTCCCGACCTGGCGCGCCTGATGCGCGAGGTGGAATTCTCGGACTACACCATGGATACGGACGGCCTCATGGCCTTCCGCGTCGCCCTGCCGCTCAAACCCGGCAGCAGCTGGAAACTCGCCGCCGCCGACGGCCAGATGGGCTGCCTCCTCAAGCTGCACCGCGAGTGGCGCCTCTCCGGCGACACCGCGTGGCTGCGCTCGCTGTGGCCATATGCCCGCCGCGCGCTGGAATTCGCCTGGCTCCCCGGCGGCTGGGACGCCGACCAGGACGGAGTCATGGAGGGCTGCCAGCACAACACGATGGACGTGGAGTACTTCGGCCCCAACCCGCAGATGGCCTCCTGGTATTTGGGCGCCCTCCGCGCGGCCGCGGCCATGGCGCGCGCCCTCGGCGAGGCGGACTTCGCCGCAAAATGCGACGACCTCGCCGCACGCGGCCGGGCCTGGGTGGATGCCAACCTGTTCAATGGTGATTACTACGAGCACCACATCCGCCCGCCCGGCAGTTGGGACCAGGTGCGGTCCGGCCTTGCCGCCGGCATGGGGGCGAAGGATCCCGCGAAACCCGACTACCAACTCGGGGCCGGCTGCCTCGTGGACCAGCTTGCCGGCCAGGTGAACGCCCACTTCGAGGACCTCGGCCATGTGCTCGACCCGGAACACGAGCGCGAGGCCCTCCGCGCCGTGCTCGCGCACAACCGCCGTGTCGGCTTCGAGGGCCACTTCAACCACATGCGCAGCTACGTGCTTGGCGGCGAGACCGCCCTGCTCATGGCGTCCTATCCCCGGGGCCACCGCCCCGCGCGTCCATTCCCTTATTACACCGAGGTCATGACCGGCTTCGAATACTGCGTCGCGTTGCATCTCCTGCAGGAGGGCATGCTGCGCGATGCGCTCAAGGTCGTGCGCGACATCCGCGCCCGCTATGACGGCCGCAAGCGCAACCCCTTCAACGAGGCCGAGTGCGGCCACCACTATGCCCGCGCCCTCGCCAGCTGGGGCCTCATCCCCGCCCTCACCGGCTGCCACTGGTCCGCGCTCACCGGCGTGATGCGGTTCGCCCCGGCCAAGCGGACCGTGACCTATCCGTGGACCGCAGGTCAGGCCTGGGGCACGGTGAAGCTGCAGCCGACCAAGCGCCTTACCAAGGTCACGCTGGCGGTGGTGGGCGGACGCCTCGCCCTCAACCGTTTTGAGCTCACGGCCGCCGGCACCTTTGCCTGGCCGCGCCCGAAAACCCTCGCCGCCGGCCAGACCCTCGAGTTTCAAGTTCTGTTTCCCGCATGAGCAGCACGCCCGTCCCCGCCCATTTTCCCGATATCCTGCGCCAGTTTCCGCTGGCCGGCCGTTACGTCTCCGCCGCCCCGTACGGCAGCGGGCATATCAACGACACCTACGTGGTGCACTTCGACGAGGGCCGCCCCGCGCCCAAGCGCTACATCGCCCAGCGCATCAACCACAACATTTTCAAGAACGTGCCCGCGCTCATGGCCAACGTGCAGCGCGTCACCGCCCATCTTGTCGCCAAGACCGGCCCGAACTCCCGCGCCCTGGCCCTGGCCCTGGCGCAGGACGGCCGCGCGGTGATCCGGGATGAGTTCGGCGGCTGGTGGCGCCTCTACCACTTCGTCGAGGGGGCGCACACCGTGGACCGCGTGACCAACGAGGCCGAGGCCCGCGAGGCCGCCGGCGCCTTCGGCAATTTCCAGGCCCAGCTCGCCGACCTCCCCGGCGGGCGCCTGGAAGAGACGATTCCAAATTTTCACCACACCCGCAGCCGTTTCGAGAACTTCCGCCGCGCCGTGACGGAGGACAAGGTCGGCCGCGCCAGAGAAGTCCAGCCCGAGATCGCGTTCGCCTTTGCCCGCGAGGCCGATGCCGACGTGCTGCTCGCGCTGCTCGCCAAGGGCGGGGTTTCCGAGCGCGTCACGCACAACGACACCAAGATCAACAACGTCATGCTCGACGACGCCACCCGCCGGTCCGTCGCCGTCATCGACCTCGACACCGTGATGCCCGGACTGCCCCTCTACGACTTCGGCGAGATGATGCGCACCTCCGCGAGTTCCACCGCAGAGGACGATCCGCAGGCGGACAACATGCGCCTTGAGCTGCCCTACTTCCGCGTGCTGGTCGAGGGCTACCTTGCCTCCGCCGTCGGCGGCGTGCTCAACGCCACCGAGCGGGCCCACCTCGGTTTCGCCGGCAAGCTCATGACCTACGAGAACGGCCTGCGCTTCCTGACCGACTACCTGCAGGGCGACACCTATTACAAAATCAAGCACCCGCGGCACAACCTCGACCGCTGCCGCACGCAGTTCGCCTTGGTCCGCAGCATCGAGGCCCAGCAGGACGCCATCAAACGCATCCTCGGCGAAGTCGCCGGCGTGTGACGGAGCCGGCGCGGCGGCCGCGCCGGAACGCTGAACGTTT
>JBIJDP010000002.1:0-23530 GCA_044344065.1 Opitutaceae bacterium | reverse complement strand
ACATCCCCGGAGGCAACTGGCCGACATCGTCGGCATTGAACACGGCATAATGACGCCGCGCCGTGAAGTGGTCATCCTCCTTGAACTGCGCCTGGGTCAACCGCACGAAGGTGGGTGATGGATCCGTGATGAGAAAATCCGGGCCGGGATAGTGGCGGGCGACGCCATAGGTCAGGAATCCGGTGCCGCAGCCAATCTCAAGGGCGGGTCCGCTGGTATCAATGCCGTGGGTCTTCAGCAATGCGCAGAGGCCCTCCCCCTCGCCGGCATCGGGCGCAACGGTGCCATACTGGGCGTCGTACTCCTCCTCGGCATGCATGAATGCCCGCGCCGGCGAAAGCTGGAGCCAGCCGCGCCACTTGGGCAGCTGGTCGATCCACTTGTGGAATGATTCAAAGGCGGGAGTCATGCGGATTGGTCTGACTGGCGGTGATAGCCGTTGGTGGCACCGAGTTCGGCGAGATCGCGATAATCGGCGCCGGGACCGCCGGCCCCGCGGCTGATCGCCAGGATCTCAGGCAACGCGAAGGCCTGGGCGCCCACCTTGGCCAATCTCACCCATAAATCATAATCCCGGCTGGCGGCCAGCTCCTCCCGCAAACGGCCGCCGGCGCGGTCGAAAATTTCCCGGCGGAGAAAAACTTCCGGCTGATTGAAGAAGCAATCCTTGAGCCACGCCCCGTCCAGATCCAGGAGATCGCGAAGCGACAGGGCCGCGATCCGGTCCAGCGGCAGGCAGGTGCGATGAATCTGCCACGGCAACACCTCATCCCCGCGCACCCGCGCGCACCGACCGGCCACCAGGTCGGTTTTGTGCATGAGAAATGTCTGCCCCACTGTGTACAGGCTGCCCGGGGCCAGCCGATCGCCAACGTTCAACCAGGAAACAATGCCGCCGGTTGCCTTGCCCAGTCCCTCATTCAGGGCGCGGGTCAGGTTTGCCCCATGCCGCGTTTCCAGCAGGATCACCCGCGAGGCATGGCGGCGGATGATCTCCAGTGAACCGTCGGTCGAACCGCCATCCACCACGATGTACTCCGTCTTCGGGTAGTTCTGATCGAGGACCGACCGCATGGTTTCCTCCAGCCGCGCGGCCTGGTTGAAGTTCACCGTCACGATGGTGATTCCCGGCCAGTAGGCCCGCTGAGCCGGCAACTCGGGATAAAGCTGGGCCACGTCCACGGCCGGCAGATGGCAGGCCAGGCCGTTGGCCGGCTGCCGCGGTCCGAGCCAGTCCTTGGGCGGCCGCTCGCAGACCAGCGTGGTTCCCAGGACATAGGTGCGGTCCTCTTCCGCGGGGAGCCAGTCGGTGGGCGGAACAAAGCCGCTGATAAAAAGGCGGTTTTGCGGCTGCAGGCGTCCGGCCAGCAGGGGCACGAGCGCAGGAGCATCGGTGCCGTCGAAGGCGACGGCGTCAAATTCGGCCAGCCCGGTGCAGTATCCGCCGGATCCCGGATGGCGGAATTCCCGCTGGCCGAATCTCACGTAATGATCCCACCCGCTGGCCACGGCTCCCTGGGCGACCGCCTGGGCCACGTCCGGATTGGCGTGAAGATAGGCGTTTTCGTTGAAGAGGCTCTCGATCTGACCGAGCCATTCCCAAGCGGTCTGCGGACGGAAACGGACCGGCCCCTGGTTGCCATCGGCCATCTCCGGCGGACTGGCAAGCACCTCGACCTGCACGCCCATGGCGGCCAGCCAGAGAATTTCCGGCAACAGGCGTGGATGGTATTTCAGGACCACCAGTCGATGGCATTTGCGACCGTAGGGCGCCAGAGCCTGCCGTACGTCGTCCTCCTGCATCCACGAGGCCGATGCGGTCCGCAGCGCCAATTCCGAGGCCAGTCTCGCGATCTGTTCGTCCTTGTCGGCGCGGAGGGCGGCAATTTCGTTCGCGAGCTCCTTTTGCGCGTCCACGTACCGGTAAATGTCGTCGTAGGCCTTCAGCAGTTTGCCTTTTACGTCAATCAGCTCCTGCCGCTGGGCCGCGCGGTCCGCTTCGATTTCACTGAGGTAGCGCGCCGTGCTGGCCTCGAGCGCGCGGTGGTCCGCAATGGCCAGGGCGGATTCCCGCTGGAGCTTTTCCAACGCCCGCTCCGCCATCGCTTGGGCTGCCCGCACCCGGCCTGTCTGCTGCAGCAGCTGGGCGAGAACCAGGCCGCTCCGGGGATCATCGGCACGGCGGGGAGGCACGATGTCAGGAGAATTCGCCGGTCCGCCATGACCCAGTTGCTGCAAGTAGGGCTGATAGATGTGGTCGCGCAGCAGCTCATCCGGCACCACCTCATACCCGGCCAGGCCGGGATCGTAGAGCCCTTCCGACAGGGGCGCCAGGCCGTGAAACTGAAAACAGACCAGAGGCCGGTCATCGACCTGCAACCCGGAGCCGGAAACCGTGAGGCGGCGGGCCGCCAGGTTCCAGGGAGCCACATTGATTCCCGGGTGCTGCATGCAGACGGTCCCGGAAAACCGGGCGCCCCATGCATCCAGATATTTCTGCGCCCCATACCGGTCGTGCTCCAGCTGCGCAAAACACCAGGCCGCGCAGCGAACCTTCCAGTCGGCGGCACAGGCCGTGCCCGTCGTGTCATGCCGCACACAGATCAGCCCGGGATCGAACCGTCCAAAACGATCCCGGGTCGAAAATGCCCCGGCATAACCATAGGGACAGAGAGCCATCGAGCCTCCACCCAGTTCATCGAGGATCGCCTGTGGTGAACTGAAAAAATACAGACTGGGCGCAATATGGATGAGCACCTCGCCGGCTGGGATTTTATCCAGCAGGTGCGCCATGAGCCAGGGCTGGCAGGTTTGCTGAAATTCCGCCTCCGTCCGATCCGCCCGGGCGGCAGACAGTCCCGGTGCGAGGGCCACGAGTTCATCGAGTGGCAATACGCGGACCTGCGGCAGGGGTTGGGCGGCCAGGGCCTTGGCGGAGCCCTCGTCAAATGCGAGCACGGTCAGTTCGAAGTTGTCGGCGGTTTGTTCGATCAAGGATGCATGCAGCGCCCGCACCGGTTGGAGGGCGGCATCAATTGTCGTACAGAAATGGAACATGGTGAATCGTGGCTACAGGCCGAGGTCGTTGATTCAAACTCTGACCGCCCAAGAGGAAAGGCATGCCGGCAAGATCAGGCCAGTGGAAAAGGTCGTGCGCCTGCACGCCGGCAACGCTTCGGACAGGGACCGCGGGGCCGGCCTCACCACGACACGGAGGACTGGAATTGCGGCGGCACGCGCGCACCGGTGCGGCGCTCGAAATCCGCGGCCAGTTGCAGGAGCTTCAATTCGCTCCACGCCTTGCCGGTGAAGAGCAGCCCCACGGGCAGACCCATGATCCGGCCGGCCGGTACCGTCACCGAGGGATAACCCGCCACCGCGGCAAGCGTCGACGTGCCGCCGGTGTAGCTATCGCCGCTCACGGGATCAATCAGCCACGCCGGCCCGTTGGCCAATGTGACCAGCGCATCAAGCTGGTGCTGCGCGAGGGCCGCATCGATACCCTCGGCGCGAGCCAGCCGCCGGCAGGTGGCCAGCGCGTCAACATACGCCTTGTCCGTCAATGGACCCTTGGCTTGGGCCTGCTCCAGCAACTCCTGTTTGAAATAGGGCATCTCTTCCTGCGCGTGCGCCGCATTGAACGCGATCAGCTCGGCCAGTGATTGGACCGGCGCATCCGGACCCAATGAGGCGAAGTACGCATTGAGCCCGTCCTTGAATTCATAGAGCAGGACCTCGAACTCGGCATTGTTAAGCTCCTTCATGCCGGCGATTTCCACAGGGTCCACCACCTCGGCTCCCGCCGCCCGCAATGCCGCCACGGCCGCAGTCAGCACCGCCTCGGTCTTGGGATTAAGGTCCATCGCCGCCCGCACCACGCCGAGCCGTGCCCCCGATAGCGCGGGTGCATCCAGTCCCTGCGTGTAGTCGCGCGGCAAATCGTTCGGCCGGGCCTGTGTCGCGCCGTCGCGCCCATCCGCTCCCGCCATCACCCCGAGCAACAGCGCGGCATCCCGCACGGTGCGGGCCATCGGCCCGGCGGTGTCCTGCGACGCGGAGATCGGAATGATCCCCGCCCGGCTCACCAGCCCGACCGTGGGCTTGAGGCCGACCAAACCGCAGACCGACGCCGGTGAAACAATCGATCCGTCCGTCTCCGTCCCCACGGCCACGGCGCAGAAGCTGGCCGCCACCGCGGCGGCCGAACCCGAACTCGAGCCCGAGGGATTGCGGTCGAGTGCATAGGGATTGCGCGTCTGTCCGCCGCGCCCGCTCCAACCGCTGATGGAACGCGTCGAACGGAAATTGGCCCATTCGCTGAGGTTGGTCTTGCCCAGCAGCACCGCCCCGCCGGCGCGCAACCGCGCGACCACGGTCGCATCCTGCCGCGGTTTCGACCCGAGCAGGGCGAGCGAACCGGCCGTGGTCCGCATGCGGTCCGCGGTGTCGACGTTGTCCTTGACCAGCACCGGGATGCCGTGCAGCGGACCGCGCAGGTTTCCGGCCGCCCGTTCGCGGTCAGCAAGCGCCGCCAGCTCCAGTGCCTCCGGATTGACTTCAATAATCGCATTCAGCTTCGGGCCCGCATGATCGAGTTGGGCAATGCGGGCCAGATAGGCCTGGGTCAGCGCCACCGCGGTCAGTTCGCCCCGCTCCATCGCCGCCTGCAGTTGGGCAATGGTCGCCTCAAGCCAGGGGAACTCAGCCGGAGTCGGCAGCGTTGCCTCCGCCATGCGACCCAGTACCGGCAGGCGGATCGTGGCCAGGGCGGCTCCGGTCAGCAGGGCACTCTGCAAAAAATGACGGCGATCAATTTTCATGGTCGGGATGCGCGTAATGATGCAGTCAACGAGCAGGCCGGGAGCTTGCTCCCGCTCTGAGGGCGCCAGCCAGCCGGCGGCCTGCCGGTAAAACTTTTCGGTTTCGCAACCATCAGCGTCGCATCGTTGGTTCAGCGGGTTGACCCGCCCAGCCGGTCGCCCATGCGGGCATAGGTCTCGATGCACTCCGCACTTTGTTTCACGAGGTCGGCATCGAGCTTGATGCGGCCGCGCTGGAAAACGGTGATCACGCAGGAGCCGCCGAACTTGAACAGGCCCTTCTCCTCTCCCTTCGCCACCGCACGGTCCGGCACATGGGTCTGCTTGATGCTGCCGACATTGGTCGCGCCCACCTCAATCATGGCGACGGCGCCGAAAACGGGCGACTCGATCTGCGTGATCACGCGCTTGTTCTCGACGAGATAGCGGATGTTTCTCCGCAGCGCGACGGGACTCACCGAATAAAGCCAGCCGTTGATCAGCCGCGGCTCCCGCGGAATGCCCGCCACCGGGAAATGGAACCGGTGGTAGTCCACCGGGCAAAGCCGCGAGATGAGCATCGCGCCGCCGGCAAACTTGTCGGCCAAAGCCTGGTCGCCCAACAACTCGCCCAGCGAGAACTTCGCGCCCTTCACGTAGAAACCCTCCGCGGCGTCCACGTCGGGAAACGCGAGATGCCGGCCGTCCGCCGGCAGGACGGCGACGCGGTCATCGCCCGCGATCGGCCGGGCTTCGGGCTTGAGGCCCCGCCAGAAAAATTCGTTGAACGTCTTGAAGTCGAAGGCCGACCGCGCGAATTCGTCCACGTCCAGGTCATATTTGACGATGAACGGAATCACCTGCTGGGCGCTGTAACGCCGGTCCATCCGCCATCCATAATAGGCCGAGAACAGCCGCCGCCGCGCGAGCAGCCAGACCAGCCCGCGGCCGGCCGGATTCTCATAGGCAAAGCGCAGCCAGCCCTCCCCGTAGACCTGCTCGGTCTCCATGGATTGCTTGTAGCGGTGATAGTACCGGATCGGCGCGGCTGGCATGGGAGCATCTATTGTCGCGCCGGCTTGGCCCCGCGACAAAAATCGCGGCTGCAGCATCAAACCCCAGACCGTTTAACCACGGATTGCACGGATGGCGCGGACTCAAACCGGAGTTAACCACTGATGCACACTGCTCTCATTTGGCGAAGATCCGTGTGCATCAGTGATTAGTTCGGTTCGTCGATCGGAATCCATGCCATCCGTGTAATCCGTGGTAAAAGTTTCGCCTTTGGCCTGAGCGCGTTTGCCAAACCAACGCGGGAAGTTACGCTTTTCGCCACCATGGAAAACTTCACCTTTCACAATCCCACGCGCATCCACTTCGGCCGCGGCCAGATCGCCACCCTCGCCCAGGAAATTCCCGCCACGGCCCGGGTGCTGCTCCTCGCCGGCGGTGGCAGCATCAAGGCGAATGGGGTCTACGCGCAGGTGAAGCAGGCCCTCGGCCGCCGCATCACGTTCGATTTCTTCGGCGTCGAGGCCAACCCGGACTACGACACGCTCATGCGGGCCGTTGAGCTGTGCCGGAAGGAAAAACTCGACTGGGTCATGCCCGTGGGCGGCGGGTCCGTGCTGGACGGCGCCAAGTTTGTCGCCGCCGCCGTGCCTTACACCGGCGAGCCGTGGGAAATCCTCACCCATCACGCCGCCAAGGTGCAGACCGCCCTTCCGCTCGGCGCCGTCCTGACGCTGCCCGCCACGGGCTCCGAGGCCAACAGCTTCGCCGTCATCAGCCGCCGCGCGATCAAGGAGAAGCTCGCCTTCGGCTGTGCCCACACTTTCCCGCGCTTTTCGATCCTCGATCCCGAAACCACCTATTCCCTGCCCGCCCGCCAGATCGCCAACGGCATCGGTGATGCCTTCTGCCACGTGATGGAGCAGTACATGACCTACCCCGCGCACGCCGCCATCCAGGATCGCTTCGCCGAGGGCGTCCTGCGCACCCTGATCGAGATCGCCCCCAAGTCGCTGGCCGAGCCGACCGACTACGACACCCGGGCCAATTTCGTCTGGGCCGCCACCTGCGCCCTCAACGGCTGGCTGGGCGTCGGCGTCCCGCAGGACTGGGCCACGCACATGATCGGCCACGAACTCACCGCCCTCCACGGCATCGACCATGCCCGCACCCTCGCCATCGTGCTGCCCAGCCTGCTGCAGGTGCAACGCGAGGCCAAGCGCGCGAAACTCCTTCAATATGCGGAACGCGTCTGGGACCTCCGCACGGGGACGGACGAGGCCCGCATCGACGCGGCCATCGCGAGGACCCGGGGCTTTTACGAGTCTCTCGGCATCAAGACCCGGCTTTCCGACTACGGTGTGACGATCGATACCGCCACCGAGGTTGCCCGCCGCCTGCAGGCCCGCGGCGCGGTGAAACTGGGCGAAAGCGGCGACATCTCACCGGCCAAGGTCGAGGAGATCCTGCGCGCGGCGGCGTAGTGCCGCGCTTCAGCCGGCACTGGTTCGAAAGAGTCGTCCTGCCGACGCGACGTGTTCAGCGCGGGCTGAAGGCATAGAGCCACACATCGCTGACACATTTGGCCAGACATCGCTGACACATTACGCAGGGCAACTATGCCCTGGAACGAATGTGATCGAGTCACTGCGCGGAGAAACTTTGTGCAGGCGGCGCTGTGCCACGTGCACGGGAACCAACGGGCGCGCGTGGTGGGGGCAACGCCAGCGGATGTTCGGCCGCGCCTTTGCCGGCGAGTGGCTCGGGTTGCGCCCACGGCGCGGCGGCTGGACCGAGGTTTATCTCGGGCCTCATCTGCTCGGCCTGCTGCGTCACGATGATCGCGCCGGGCTGCGCCCGGCGCGTACCCAACCACCCAAGCGGCGGTAAGGGAGGGGCTGCGCCCCTCCCTTAAACCCTCCCCATTTTTTTCAAATGCTTCCAAACCACCGGCGGCCATTGTCAGCGATGTCTGGCCAAATGCCGAAGCTCCGCGCTACGACTTCGGCGGTTTGCTGTCCGCAGGCCGCTTACCTCACTTCATCACCAGGGCGTCGTCCTTCACGCTGAACTTCACCTCGCTGCCCTCGGCGACTTCGCCGCCGATGAGCGCGCGGGCGAGCATCGTCTCGATGTGACGCTGCAGGAAGCGCTTCAAGGGTCGCGCCCCGAAGACCGGGTCATAGCCCTTTTCCGCCGCCCATTCCTTCGCCTTCCGGTCGAGCACAACCGTCACCCGGCGCTCGGCCAGGCGCTTGTTCAGGTCGGCCAGCAACAGATCAACGATGGTCGTGATTTCCTCCAGCGTCAGCGGCTTGAAGAGAATGGTCTCGTCGATGCGGTTGAGAAACTCCGGCCGGAAGGCCTGACGCAGCTCCGCCATCACGCTTTCGCGGACACTCTCGGGGATCGTGGCCCCGGTCACACCCTCCAGCAAATGACGCGAACCGAGGTTGGAAGTCATGATGATGACCGTGTTCTTGAAATCCACCGTGCGCCCCTGGCTGTCGGTGATGCGGCCGTCGTCGAGCACCTGCAGGAGGACGTTGAACACGTCCGGGTGGGCCTTCTCGACCTCGTCGAAGAGGATCACCGCATAGGGCTTGCGCCGCACCGCCTCGGTGAGCTGCCCGCCCTCGTCGTAGCCGATGTAGCCCGGGGGCGCCCCGATCATGCGGGCGACACTGTGCTTCTCCATGTATTCCGACATGTCGATGCGCACCATCGCCCCCTCGGTGTCAAAGAGGGTTTCCGCCAGTGCCTTCGCGAGCTCGGTCTTGCCGACGCCCGTGGGCCCGAGAAACAGGAAACTGCCCACCGGCCGGCGCGGGTCCTTGATGCCGCTGCGGGCCCGGAGGATTGAATCCGTGACGAGCGACACTGCCTCGTCCTGGCCGACGACCCGCCGGTGCAGCACGTCTTCCAGGCGCAACAGCTTTTCCTTTTCGCCCTCGACGAGCCGCGTCACGGGCACGCCGCTCCATTTCGCCACCACCTCGGCGATCTCCTCCGCGGAAACCTCCTCCTTGAACAGGGTCGTGGCATTGCCGGCCTTCTCGAGCTTCTTCAGCTCCGCCTCCATCTGCGGAATCTTCCCGTGGCGCAGTTCCGCCACGCGGTTGAGGTCGTAGGCGCGCTCGGCCTTCTCCATCTCCCGGCGCGAGACCTCGATGGACTCGCGCAGCTTGCGGGTCCGGTCCACCGACGCCTTCTCCCTTTCCCAGTGCAGCTTGATGCCCTTGGCCTGTTCGCGGGCCTCGGCCAGTTCCTTGCGCAGGGTCGCGAGCCGGCGCTTGCTCGCGTCGTCCTTTTCCTTGGCGAGGGCGGTTTCCTCGATCTCGAGGCGCAGCACCTTGCGGGTGAGCTCATCGAGCTCCTGCGGCATGGAGTCCATCTCGGTGCGGATCATCGCGCACGCCTCGTCCATCAGGTCGATGGCCTTGTCGGGGAGGAAACGGTCGCTGATGTAGCGGTTGGACAGGGTGACGGCGCTCACGAGCGCGTTGTCCTGGATCCGCACGCCGTGGTGGAGTTCAAAGCGTTCGCGCAGGCCGCGCAGGATGGAGATCGCATCCTCGACCGAGGGCTGGTCCACCAGGACCGGCTGGAAGCGGCGTTCGAGCGCGGCGTCCTTCTCGATATGCAGGCGGTATTCGTCGAGGGTGGTCGCGCCGATGCAGTGGAGCTCGCCGCGGGCGAGCATGGGCTTGAGCAGGTTGCCCGCGTCCATCGCCCCCTCGGTCTTGCCGGCGCCGACGATGTTGTGCAGTTCGTCGATGAACAGGATGATGCGGCCCTCGGCCTGCTTCACCTCGTTCAGCACGGCCTTGAGGCGCTCCTCGAACTCGCCGCGGTATTTCGCCCCGGCCACGAGCGCGCCCATATCGAGGGCAAAGATGACCTTGTCCTTCAGCCCCTCCGGCACATCGCCGCGCAGGATGCGCTGGGCGAGGCCCTCCACGATGGCGGTCTTGCCCACGCCGGGTTCGCCGATGAGCACGGGGTTGTTCTTCGTTTTGCGCGACAGGATGCGGATGGTGCGGCGGATCTCCTCGTCGCGCCCGATGACGGGATCCATTTTCCCCTTCCGGGCCAGCGCGACGAGATCGAGGCCGTATTTCTCGAGCGCGGCATAGGTCGCCTCGGGATTGTCGGTGGTCACGCGCTGGCTGCCGCGCATGCCCTTGAGGGCCAGCAGCAACTTTTCGCGGTCCAGCCCGAAACTCTTGAAGAGTTTCTTCAGTGCCTCCGGCTTCCCCACCTCGACCAGCCCCAGAAAGATGTGCTCGACGGAAATGTACTCGTCCTTGAGCGACTTGGCCTCGTGCTCGGCCTTGATCAACGCCTCGTTGACCGCCTGCGTCACAAAGGCCTTCGACGTGTCCACATTGCCCGAGACCTTGGGCAAACGGTCCAGCTCGCGGTCCACGGCCAGTTGCATGGCGCTGGTGGTCATCGACATCTTCACCAACAGGCCCGGCACAATGCCGTTCTCCTGTCCGAGCAGGGCCGACAGCAGGTGCCAGGTGTCCACCTCGTTGTGCTGGAGCCGGCGCGCGATGTTCTGCGCGTCGGACACCGCCTGGCGCGACATTTGGGTGAAATGATTCAGGTCCATGATCCCACTGTCCTGCATACGGCACGCCAGTTCCCCTACCGTTGGTTACGTGGGAAAACGGAACCGGCTTCGCCAGCCATTGGGTCAATCCGCCCGCGATTGTGCCAAGCTGCGACAGGTTGGCGAAATTATGAGTAGTGCCGGTCTTCAGCCGGCACTGGTTCGTGAAAGACGCCGCGAACCGGATTGCCCCTCGCCTGTCTGGTCCCAAGCTCCGACACACTTTCCCATGGCCGAAGCCATCACTCCCACCGCCCTCGTATTCACTCCGCACCCGGCCCGCGCCATCGCCCAGGCCCGCAACGCGAACGAACCCGAGGCCTGTCTGCATGGCCGCGAGACCCTGCTAAACGCCGGCGCCAGCCTGGTCCTCGATTTTGGCGAGGAACTGGTCGGCGTCCTCGAACTCTCCTGCGAGGCCGAGGGGGCTACCCGCCTTGAGCTCATCGAAGGCGAAGACCTGGAAGAGGCATTGCTCGTGCAGGATCCCTTCCCGCCGGAGCACTGGTATCACCAGCCTCGCGACATCCTGCATCTCGAACCCGGGGTCCAAACCGCGCGCAACCAGGGCCGGCGCGCCTTCCGTTACGTCCATCTCATCGTGCATGGCCCCGGCCGGCTCCGGCTCCGCGGCGCCAAGACGATCCTCGAGCACGCCCCGGTCACCGACCGCGGCAGCTTCACTTGCTCCGACCCGCTGCTGAACGCCGCATGGGCCATCAGCCGGCGCACCGTGCGCCTGTGCATGCAGGGCTTCTACGAGGACGGGGTGAAACGCGACGGCATGCTGTGGATCGGCGATTACCGCGTGGAGTTTCTTTGTTCCCATTACCTCTTTGCCGACGTCGCCCTCGCCCGCCGCAGCCTGGAGATGTTCGCGCAGTGCCGGCATCCCAACGGCAGCCTCTCGGCGGTCGCACTGCACGCCGGCGGCCACCTCTATCCGCGCATCAGCTACCTCGGGGAACTGTCCAAGCCGGGCGGACTCCATGAATGGGTCCTCGACAATTATTGCTCGGACTTCGTGTCCAGCGTCTGGGAATACGTCCTGCACACGGGCGACACGGCCCTGGCCAGGCAGCTCGAACCGGTCACCCGCGGCGTGATCGATTACCTGGCGGGCGTAGACCTCGCGACGAGCGCACCCGGCCGCAACTTCATCACGGACAACCAGCCGGAGACCAAGGATTGGTGGGGCAGCCGGGCCGCGCTCGGCTACCAACTTGCCGCCGCGTTTGGCGATGCGGCCAGGCTGGCCGAACTCCTGGGCGATGCCGCCCTGGCCGATCGTTGCCGCGCATTGCGCGCCGACCGCCTCCGCGAGACCGTGGCGAAGTTCGGGGATCCGGCACAGGCTGCGGCCCGCGACGATCTGCCCGCTCACGCCACGCGCAGCTGGCACGCCCATACCGCAGCCTACCTCGCAGGAGCGGTTGATGCCGCGCAGTTGCGCAACCTTCTCCCGCAACTGCAGGCAGACGCCTCCGTCCGCCGGCCGATGGCCGGATTCATGGAATTCTACCACCTGCAAGCCTGGCTGGATGCCGGCCTGATCAGTGAAGCCCTCGATGAGATGCGTTCGTATTACGGCCAGATGCTCCGCAGCGGGGCCACCACCACTTGGGAAGTTGTGGATCGGCGCGAACCTGGCATCGACCACATCCAACCCGCCGGTCGGAGCCATTGCCATGGCTGGTCGGCAGGCCCGGCCTGCCTGCTGCCCGCGCATATCCTCGGCGTCACGCCCACGACTCCAGGTTATCGCACCGTGGCGGTCCGTCCCGCCCTTGGCGACCTGGCCTGGGCCGAGGGCAGCATTCCCACCCCGCACGGCGACATCCGGATGTCACTCAAAAGTCCGCTCAATGGCGAAATCGTCCTCCCCGAGGGCGTCACCGGCATTTTGCATCTGCCCGGTCGCGAGCCGCAAATGCTGCCGGCGGGCCGGACGAAATTTTAGAGCGGGTTAGCAAAAGCCCAATCAGGCCCGAAACAGCCACGGTAGGCAGCCCGCTGGCGGGCGCGGGTTGGGCGCGAGCAAGCTCGCTGACCTGCCGAATCAGCCAGTTACCGCGCCGGACCTGGGCCGGCGGGAACCGAAAACGGGCTGAGGCTACTATGTTTGCCTCAGTCGCAGGCTCTGCCTGCCCGGCGACATCAACCCCACAACCTGCCCACACCATGAAAACCAAAGCCCTCCGCACCTGCACTCTCTACGCGACGCTGGCTGCTTTGCCGGTGATCCCCGTTCGCTCGGCCACCAATCAACCGGTCCCCATGACAGACTCCGCCCTGGCTGAAATCAGGGGCGATGCCGCCAGGACCGCCCTTAAGGAACTCGACGTCGAAATGGACCGGGTTGACGCCCTGCTCGACAACGCCCCGTCGCATGCCGACCGGGTCGCCGCCAAGGCCCGGCTGGCCGTGCTCAAGGAGCGCCGGAGCGATTTGCGCAAGACCTACGTCAAGGCCCGCTACGACGAACTGCGCGCTGACCTGCGGGTCGAGGCCGAACGCGTCAGTGCCTGGGCCAGGCGCAAGTTTTCCAGCGATCCCGCCACCAAGGCCACGGATGAAATGCATGCGACCGTCAAGGAGGCCAAGGCCGCCGCCCAGGCGGCGGAACACAAGGCCTACGCCGAGGCCAGCACCGCCGACGCGGCTACGGACATCGCCATTTACAAGCTTCGCCCCACTGACACCAACAAGGAGGAGGCCAAGGCCGGCCTCAAGGCACTCGAAGTGAACATCGACACCCTGTCGGCGCGCATTGACCACCTGCCTGCCTCCGAGGAGCGCACCTCGGCCCAACAGCGCCTCAAGATCCTCAAGGAGCGCCGCGCCGAATTACAAAAAGAGCTCAACAAAGCGCGCTTTGACGCCCTGATCGACGACGTAAAGCATGCCTGGGATGAGACCGTGCATTGAGCATCCAGCTCAGGCCTTTGTCGTGACCTCAATGCCGCGCTTTTCCATCTGCGCCTTGAAACTCGCCTGATAGCGCGCAAAGGCCTCCTCGTCCCGCACGGTGGAGGCACCGAAACAAAAGGTCGCGATCGCACGCCGGTGCCGGGGCGTGCGGTTGGTCTGAGTCCAGTGGATCGTCGCGCTGGAATGCGCCACTGCATCACCGGGCTGCAATTCGATGGGGACGGCATCCGCCTGCTTGGGATTAAAGCCCACCAGCCCCTGGCTGAATCCCAGCACGCCGCTGCCTGCATGAGGCAGAATGCCCGGTTTGTGCGAACCGCGGGCATACCAAAGGCAGCCGTTTGTCTGGTCTACCGGGTCCAGAGCGATCCAGATTCCGCAGGCGACGTTCGGTTTGCGGCACCAGTAGAAACCGTCCTGATGTGCCGGCGTGGCCTGGGTGTCATAGGGCAGTTTGTCGAACCACTCGAGCCCCTGCGGCAGGCAGCCGTCGCGCATCAGGTGCGCCTGCACCGCCACATGCGGGCCCTCGTTCATGAACTTCGCAAACCAGGCATCATGGCGGTTCAACGACTGCATCTTGCGCAGGGTTTCAGGCCGGCTGTAGTCGTCAAAAAACGCCTGGTCTTTCGGCAGCGTCGGCATCACCTCCCGCACATAGCGGTCAAGGTTGGCCTGCAACTCGGCGAAACTCGCGGGCGTGAACAGACCGCGGATCACGACGAAGCCGTCTTCATCATAGCGGTTGCGCAGGGCATCAAGGTCCAGTCGTGAGGTCATGGTGGTGTGGGATGGTTATGGGGTAAATGGGTGGCAATTGACGAACCCGGTGGACTTATATGCGCAATTCGCGGAGCGCCGCGGGCTTGAAGCTGAAACCCCAGCCCGGCATTTCCGAGGGATAGGCAAAGCCATTTTCGATGCGCAGGGGCCGGTCGATGATGCCGTCCACCCAGTCAAAGGATTCGACGCCGTACGCGTCCGGAATGGTGCAGCACAGGGGCGCATCGTACTCCTTGTAATAGTGCGGCAGCACCGGCAGGCCGTGCTCGCGGGCCAGTGCCGCCGAATCGAGCCAGCCCTCGACGCCGCCCAATCGCAGGATGTCGGGCTGCCAGAGATCAAGCGCCTTGCGCCGGGCCAGTTCGCGCAGGGGCACCAGGTCGAACTCGCGCTCGCCCATCGCGAGCTGGATGCCCGCCTGCGCCTTCAACGCCGCATAGCCGTCAAAATCCGTGTGCACCAGCGGCTCCTCGAACCAGTGGATGCCATGGCCGCGCGCCTTTTGGGCGAGTTCCAGCGCCCGCGGCAGATCGAGGCCCTGGTTTGCATCGATCATGATGCGCACGTCCGGCCCCACCGCCGCCCGCACCCGGGCAATGCGTTCCAGGTCCCGGGCGATGCCCTCGCGGGCGCCGACCTTCAACTTCACCGCCGTAAATCCGCGCTTCACGTACCGACTGGCCTCGGCGACGAGTTCCTCATCCGAATAGGAAATCCACCCGCCGCTGCCATAAACCGGCACCCGCTTCGCCTTGGCGCCGTCACCGATCATTTTCCAGACCGGCTGGCCGAGTTGCCGGCCCCGCGCATCCCACATCGCAATATTCACGATGCCCCGCGCCCAGCGCAGCAGGCCGACCGCGCCAAAATATTCGAACTCCTTGTCGCAGACCGCATCGAAGCCCCTCGTGTCACTCACCTCGCGACCAATCGCATGCTGGCGCACATCGGCCAGCGCCCCGCGGATGGCGGCCGGGTTGAAGTGAAATGCCAGCAGGTAACCCTCGCCGGTCGTGCCATCAGCCAGGGTGACGCGCGTGATGATGAAATTGATGGCCGGGATCTGGTGCGTCGCATCCGCAATGGGCTGCGACAGCGGTGACTGGGCCTCGAAAAAATCCACAGACGAGATGCGGGACCGGCTCATGGCGCGTGATTAGCAACGTCCGGACTGGTGCCCGCAAACCCAAAGAATATGCCGCGGGTTCGCGCTACTCGGTTAGGTCTTGCGTATGCCACCTCTCGCTGGC
The DNA here is from genome assembly GCA_044344065.1 of Opitutaceae bacterium. Classification (GTDB taxonomy): domain Bacteria; phylum Verrucomicrobiota; class Verrucomicrobiia; order Opitutales; family Opitutaceae; genus UBA2377. Next base: position 8,138 of record JBIJDP010000002.1, on the reverse strand, counting down.
CGGGACCCGGCGAATTCTTTGCCGCGGATCACGCGAATGATCGCGGATAATACCTCAGGCCAATTCTTCATCGCGTCTCTTCGTTTGCTTCGCGGTTTGAAGCACAAATGTATCAATCCGGGTTGGGATCGAACCAAGGCAGTTGGAACGCTAATCTACGCTTATCTGCGCTGATAGCGTCCAAATCGAAAACCGGTTCTGGAATTAGCGCCAGATTAGCGAAGACCAGCGTTTCCCCGGGTTTGTGGTTCCTACTACCTCCGTCATCCGCGTCGATCCGCGTAATCCGCGGCAAAGATTGAACTCAGAGCGACGGCCAACGTATTTAACGGAATAGTGTCAGGGCGTGTCTTCAAATCACAATTCCTTCGTGTCCCGATTGTCTCACTTGCGGGAATTGCCAGTCCGTCCGGCCCGACTCCTACTCCCCTCACCCCATGCCAAAGATCCTCACCCCCGCCCAGGTCGAACAGTTCCGCCGCGACGGCTATGTCCACCCGATCCGCATCATGTCGGAGTCGCAGGCCGCCGCGCTGCGCGGCCGGCTCGAATCCTTCGAGGCTTCCACCGGTGGCCCGTTGAAAGGGGACCTCCGGCACAAGACCCACCTGCTCTTTACGTGGCTGGCTGATCTGGTTCATAATCAGACCGTCGTCGCCGCTGTCGAAGACCTTTATGGTCCGGACCTGTTCTGCTGGTCGTCCAGTTTCTTCATCAAGGAACCGCGCAACCCGGCCTACGTTTCCTGGCATCAGGACTCGACGTATTGGGGCCTGAACAAGACAGACATTGTCACGGCCTGGATCGCGCTCTCCCCCTCAACCAAGGCCAACGGCGCGATGGAGGTTATTCCCGGCACGCACTTGTTGCAGCAGATCCCCCACCGCGATACATTCGCCAAGGACAACCTGCTCACGCGCGGTCAGGAGGTCGCGGTCGAGGTCGATCCCGCCAAGGCGGTGGCCCTGGAATTGCAGCCCGGCGAGATGTCGCTCCATCACGTGCTGCTCGTCCACGGCTCGGCGCCCAACCCGTCCGACGTCCGCCGCATCGGATTCGCCTGCCGCTACATGCCGACCAGCGTCAAACAAATCGCCGGTGATCGCGACTCGGCCACGCTTGTGAGCGGGACCGACACTTACGGCCACTTCGAGCACGAGCCACGCGCGACCCGCGACCTTGATCCCGCCTTCGTCGCCCTCCACCGTGAAATCACCGAGCGCAACGCCCGGATACTTTACCGCGGCACCAACGTGAAGGATTTCAACCAGGCCGCGCGCAAGTAGACGGTCAGTCTTTCCCGCGGATCTCGCGGATTGACGCAGATGACGGAGGAAACCGGAACCTCATACCTGTGGAGAACGCTGATCTTCGCTAATCTGGCGCTAATTCCAGAACCGGTTTTTTGGGTTGGATCCCATCAGCGCAGATAAGCGTAGATTAGCGTTCAAACTGCCTTGGTCAGATCCCAAACCGGACTGATCCTTTTGAGTTTTATACCGCGAAGAAGACTTCAACGACCTGCCCGTGCATGCCACTTCTTCAGCACCTCCGCCTCGCGCTCGGCACTCAAGCCGGCGCGCAGCGTCGCCCGGCGGTCCTCCGGCAGTGAACCAAACCACGCCAAAGTATCAGCCACCGTGGTTGCCAGCGGACGAAACGTGAGCCCGGCCGCCACCGCCCGGGCAATGCTGACCCGCGCGAACCCGGCGGTGTCGCCTTGACCCGGCACCCAAACCGGCAGATCGGTCCAAGGTGCGACCTTGTGGCTGGCGAGAAATTCCGTGCCGACACAGGTGAAACGCGCGTCGGCCTTCGTCACTTCAAGTATGCCCTTGAGCATCGCCGCCAGGCTCAGTTCGTCACCGGGGCCGGTGGCGTTGAATACGCCCACGGTGCGTTGCTCCGCCATCCGGATCGTCCATTCAGCAAGGTCGCGGGCGTCTATGATCTGCACCGGATCGCTGCCATCCCCGGGCACCAGCACCTCGCCGCCACGGGCGATACGCACCGGCCAGTAGGTGAAGCGGTCTGTCTCGTCGCCGGGACCGACGATCAACCCGGGGCGGATCACGGTCGTGATGCCGGGGAAATATCGGCCGGCCTCCTGTTCGCAAAACGCCTTGAGCGGACCGTACAACCCCAGGTCCGCCCGCAGCGATTCCCGCGTCTCCGCCAGTGCATCCTTGCCGTGGTAGGCCGCCGTGGCCGCAGTCTCATCCCGGCCGGGCCGGCTGGCCTCCGCGTAGACCGAAATGGTCGAGATGAAGACACAATGGCCGATCCTGCCGCGCAGGACCCGGCCGGCATCGCGCACCCAGAATGGCACGCTGGTCGGATTGTCGATGCACACGTCCCATTCGCGTCCTTCCAGTGATTTCAGGTCACCCGTGTCCCGGTCCCCCGCCAATACCTCCACCTCCCCAGGCCACTCCTGGTTCCGGCGTCCGCGATTGAAGATCGTCAGCCTGTGGCCGCGGGCGAGGGCGTGACGGACCTGATGGGGTCCCGTGAAGCCGGTGCCGCCCAAAATCAGGATGCGCAAGGATCGCGGTGCCGGAGTCGCGGGGTTGAGGGCCATGCGAGTGCAGGGTGGGCCGGCATCAGGACCGGGCAATGAAGAATCCGGCGGGAGTGGAATAATTCCCCGCCGCAGGGTGCGGCGGCGGGAGCGCGGCGGCCCAAGTTCGATGCGATGATGGCGCGGCTGAAGTACCAGCCAGGGGAGTCGGCCTCGCCAAACAAAAACGCCGCCGATGGACTCGGCGGCGAATTGTCGAAATCGTAGCTTCGTTAATTCCTTAGCGCTGCTTGCGATGAAGGAATCCAAGTGCGAGGAACCCAAGCACGAGCAAAATGACCGTCGAGCCGGCCTCCGGGACATTGTTCGGAGTGCCATTGCCCCATAAGGTCAAATTGGAGAGGCCACCGCCGCCACCGGCCGAACGTACATAGCGCCAGTGACCGCTCGTTGTTCCGGGTGTGATTAGCCAGGCAAACACATCCGGGTCGCCGCCACCGTTACCTGCATGCATTGAAATTGCGGCGCTGCCAAAGACCGAAAAAAAGGTAGGATCAATCGCCCAAGATCCGCTGGTCGGTCCGGTTCCCCAAGTCATACCGGAATCCAAGGTAACCGTGAGGTACTGATTGATGCCACCGGCAGTCGAGGCGTTGACGTCGCCTTGCTTCAGCCATGGGGTGGGCTCCGGGAAAAGGGTGTTAATCTGGGTGGCCGTAGCCGTGCCGCTCACTTGGGAAAACGCTCCGCCCCAGACCGCAGATGAAAGCCAGGCTTCGCGTTGTCCAGCCGTACCCGTGATGGTGATTCTGGTACCATCAATATCAGGTGTCTGGATGATGGTGTCTGCCCGCGCCAAGGCACCCGTCATGACAACGGCAATCGCTGCACCAAAGATTAACTTCAGGGATGAAAACCTCATTTTACAACTAATTAGCAATAATCAGGCCATCGATTGACCCGTCAGTCATCCATCTATCATATTTTACTGATTTCATGGAGTTTATCCATATTCTGAGATAGAGAATAATTTTTCTGCTCAACTGGTGAATGTAAAACACCAAGCAATGTGCAAACATTACCGACGCTTTTGAGGTAGCATAACAATTCAGGGCACTGCCAAAAACTGCTCTACACGCAGGGCGTTTTTGCAGCACACGAACACCCGGCACGCGTTAAGGGATGATGGAAACCGCAACAGTCTTTGGCGATCTTTCAGCGTCCTGTTTGCCGGATAAAAAATTCCGAAATGGTGGACGCTACAGGATTCGAACCTGTGACCCCGTGCGTGTGATGCACGTGCTCTAACCAACTGAGCTAAGCGTCCGGCGTGGAGGGTGGGTTAAGCCACAAGCATGCGGGAAAATCCATCTTAAATTTCGGGGCGGGCGCCGGACTGGGTTTCACCCGGCGCCGCGCTGCCAGGCCCGCGGGGTAACACCATAGGCCCGGCGGAACTGCGTGCTGAAATGCTGCGAGGAGCTGAAACCGTACTGCTGCGCCGCCGTGGTCACATCGATGGCCGGCTGACGCAGCGCTTCCCGCGCCGCACTGAGTCGCAACTGCAGGTGATAGGCCGCCGGCGACAGGCCCACTTCCCGCCGGAACTGGGTGCAGAAATGCGGCACGCTCCGCGCCGTCGCCACCGCCGCAAGGTCGGTGAGCGGCAGCCGGCGCTCGAGGTTTTGCTGGAGGTAATCCATGGCCTTCTGCACTGCATGCGAATACGGCAGCCGGCGCGCCGCCGGCGGCCTCTCCTCCGCCCCGGCATCCAACCGCTGCTCCAGTAGGGTGATGAAGAGCCGGAGACAGGCCAGCACCGCCTCGGTCCGGCGCGTGCGATGCGCCACGACCTGACGGACCAGGCTGCGCAATACCGGCTCGACCTCATCACAACCGGTCACCAAACGCGGTCGCTCGGTCCGGAGCCGCTTCGCCAGCCGCACTCCCTCGGCCCCGAGTCGGTCGAGATCCAGGCCCACCCAGAGGTGATGGTTCTCCGGGTTGCGGCGCGGCCCGGTGCCGTGCTTTTCGCCGGGATAGGCGATATAGAGGTCGCCCATGTTCTGCACGACGGTCTCACCCTGCGCCTTCCAGGTGGCCCGGCCACGGGACAGATAGAGGAACTCGAACACCGGATGGGCATGCGGCCCCCGGTGGTGACCCGCGCAGCACAGGGCCTCCCCGCAGTGCGAGATTTCCGGCAACTCGTCCACGGGTTTCTCGAAGACGAATCCGCTGATGATCTGGGGGTCGCGCAGGACTTTCATGCCATTTCCGGAGGATTATTTAACCGCAAAGAACGCAAGGAACGCATGGCCGGGCACTGATGAGGCAACGTGGAACTGTGCTTTTGCGCTCTCTGCGTTCTTTGCGGCGAACGATCTGACGGGGCCAAACTCGCCTGTGCGCTTTATTAACGCCAGCGCAATTTTATGTACAAAGTCGCGTAATCCGCTGAACGCCAAAATATGCGCATTCAGCTATAGTGATACCCGTGCCGCATCCGCCCCGATCGGCCGCCCATTCGACGTTCAGCGTTCAGCGTTTCCCTCTCACCACCCATGGCCACTGCCACCGCACCCAATCCCTACAAGCTCACCGCCGCCCAGCAGCAGTTCTATCACGAGAACGGCTATCTGCTCGGCCTCCCGCCCATCTACACGAGGGCGGAAATGGCGCAGCTCAACGCCGAGCTCCCCAACCTGCTCGCCCTGCTCAAGCCCGACGAGACGACCAAGGACATCCGCGAATGGCACGAGGCGAGCACCTACCTCTACGATATCTGCATGAACCCGAAGATCCTCGACCTCGTCGGGGGCATCCTCGGGCCGAACTTCTACTGCTGGGCCTCGAACTTTTTCATCAAGGACCCGCGCAGCATGTCCACCGTCGGCTGGCACCAGGACTCCTACTACTGGCCGATGGCGCCCAACAACTCCGTCACCGTCTGGCTTGCCTTTGACGACGTCGACGAGGTCAACGGCGGCATGAAGCTCATCCCCGGCTCGCACCGCGGCGGCATCATCAAGCACCGCCGCTCCACCGAGACGAGCTCGGTGCTCACCCTCGAGCTGGAGGACGGCTCGGACTTCAACGCCGACTCCGCCGTGCAGTTCCGCCTGAAGGCGGGAGAGTGCTCGCTCCATGACGACCGCGCCATCCACGGCTCGCAGGCCAACCCCTCCGACCGCCGCCGGGCCGGCCTCACGATCCGCTACTCCGGCACGAACGTGAAGAACGACCTGTCGGTGAATCCGAACTTTAAGATCTACCTCTGCCGCGGCGTGGACGAATTCAAGCACAACCCCTATGGCACGCCGCCGACCCAGCGCTACGGCCGCCCGGCCTTCAAGCCGGTCAGCAACGAGGAAGCGGGCAAGGCGTGACCGCCGCCGCAACGACGGCGGAACGCTCAACGTTTAACGCTTAACATTTAACGTTTAAGTCGAACCAAGTGGTTTCCGCCGGTGGAGCGTGAGCGGATGGTGTTTGCCCGATATCCCATCTCCGATCTGCATCTGCGAAACCTCCATTCACTTGAGCGTTCAGCGTTAAAAGTTACGCGTTGAGCGTTTTCTCCTTCAACGTTCGACGTTCAGCGTTTGCACGCATCGTGCGCATTCATCGTTGCCGCCCCCGGCGGCCTTGCCCAGCCTCGTCCCCACGTGAACGCCTCCTGGGACAGCCTGAAAATCCTTTCCGATCCCACCCGCCTCCGGCTGCTGGCCCTGCTGCTGCGCGAGGAACTCTCCGTCGCGGAACTGCAGGAGGTCCTCGGCATGGGGCAGTCGCGCATCTCCTCCCAGCTGGCGCAGCTGCGCCAGGCCGGCCTGGTTTCCGACCGCCGCGAGGGCAAGAACGCCTTCTACTCGCTCCGGCCCAACCTCCCGGCCGCCATCCTCGCCCTCCTGCGCGCGGCCCTTGAGGCCGTGGCCGAACTCCCCGCCCTCGCCGAGGACCGCTCCAATCTCGACCGCATCCTCCAGAAGCGCCGCCGCAGCCAGGAACAGTATTTCAACCTGATCGCCGGCCGGCTGGGCAAAAATTACTGCCCCGGCCGTTCCTGGGAGGCGATCGGCCACCTCGCGCTCCGGCTCACTCCCGCCATCACGATCGCCGACCTCGGCGCGGGCGAAGGCCTCCTCTCCCAACTCCTCGCCCGCCGGGCCCGGCAGGTCTGGTGCATCGACAATTCCGTCAAGATGGTCGAGGTCGGCACCGAGCTCGCCCGGAAAAACGGCCTCGCCAACCTCGCCTACAAGCATGGCGACATCGAGCAGGTGCCGTTGCCCGACCGCTCCGTGGACCTCGCCATCCTCAGCCAGGCGCTGCACCACGCCCAGCACCCGCAGGTCGCGGTGGACGAGGCCCACCGCATTCTCAAGCCCGGCGGCCAGGTGCTGATCCTCGACCTCAACGAACACACCTTTGAAAAGGCACGGGAGCTCTACGCCGACGTCTGGCTGGGCTTCAAGGAAAGCGCCCTGCACGGTTTCCTGAAAAAGGCCGGGTTCACCAAGGTTGAGGTCACCGCCGTCTCCCGCGAAGAGCAGGAGCCGCACTTCGAGACCCTGCTCGCCAGCGGCGTGAAGAGCGGACGCCAGTAGGGGTTCACTTGGGATAGGTGTGAATGGATTGACCGGTGTAGCCGGGCTCGCTGAGCCCGGTTATTCAAGCCCCGGGGTCCGCGACCCCGGCCACAAATTCACGGTCTCTCCCTGCACCGCCCCCGTTGCGCTGCCACTGGTGGATGGCATCCCGGTACAGCCCTCACCGCTTCTTCGCCGCCACCGCCTGCCGGAGGCCTTCGGCATAGGCCGTCGGAGCAAATCCGAACGCACGATTGAACTTCGTCGAATCAAACTCGTACGGAAACTCGTTCTGGTAGAGCATCTCCAGGCTGCAACGGATGTCGGCGTTGAAGAGGCTGAGAACCCGGAGCATCGTCCGGCCGGCCGTCATGTGCTTGGCGGGCACACCCAGGGCCTGCGCCACCGCGGCCACAATCTCAGCACCCGTCTGCGCCGGTGCGGCCGTGGGCAGATGCCAGGTCTGGTTCCAGGCCGATTCGGTCGCCGCCAGGAGCGCCACCCCGCGCACCGCATCGGGCGTCCAGGTCAGGCTGTGCGGCACACGGTCAGTGACCATCCACAGCGCGGGCGAACCCGCGGCCAGGCGGTCAACCACGAGGAGATTGACCACACTGGTGGCGCAAAGCGGACCGTAGAAGTCGGCGGCGCGGGCGATGAGTGCCGTGACCGTGCCGGTCCTGATCGCGTCAAGCAACTGGGTCGCAATGCGGGCCCTCACCTCTCCCTTGCGGCTGCAGGGATTGAAAGGCGTTGCTTCGGTCATCAGGCCCGCCACCCGGCCGTACATGTAGACATTGTCAAAGAAGACGAGGCGCGCCCCGGTGTGCTGGCAGGCCTCGATCACATTCCGCATCACGCGCGGCCATTGTTCCTCCCAGACCGCGGTGCGGTAGGCCAGTCCGGCCACCAGATAGACCACCCGTGAACCCTGCACGGCGGCGAGGGTCTGGGCCGCATCGGTGAGATCGGCCCCCACCACCTCCGCCGCGCCGGACTGCGGACGGGCCCGGCGGCTGGCGCAC
>JBIJDP010000095.1:0-7305 GCA_044344065.1 Opitutaceae bacterium | reverse complement strand
GCTGGTCTTGCCGCCTTCGGCCCGCACCGTCACGCTCTGGATCGGCACGGCGATGACGTTTTCAACCGTCTGGGTCTCGATGTCGGCCGTGGAGCTCATGCCGGGACGCAGCTTGGTATCGCGCTCGGAAATGCGGATCTTGACCAGGAAGTTGGCCACCTCATCCGTGGCCGAGGCCTGGGCCTGGGAGTTCGCGGTGCCCGTGGCCTGCGCGGAGGAACTGATCTCCTTGACCGTGCCCGCCAGCTTGCGGCCGGGCAGGGCATCGACCGCCAACACCGCCTTGTCGCCGAGTTTGACGTTCACGATGTCGTTCTCGTTCACCTTCACGCGGACCTCCATGTTGCTCAGGTCGGCCACACGCATGATTTCGGTGCCCTCGAACTGGCCGGTACCGACCACGCGCTCGCCCACTTCACTGGTGAGGGAGCTGATGCTCCCGTCCATCGGGGCGTAGATGGTGGTCTTGCTCAGCTGGTCGCGCGCCTGATCAACCGAACCGGCGGTGCGCCGGATCTGCGCCAGCGATGATTCATATTCGGCCTGGGCCACGTCCAGGTTGGTCTTCGCGTTCAGAAATTCCGCATCCGAGATCAATTTCTTCGCGTAAATCTCCTTGGCCTGCCTGAGATCCTCCTCGGCCTTCCCGAGCCGGGCCTTGCTCAGCACGCTGCTGGCCTTGGACGACAGGAGCGCCGCCTCCTGCTGCTCGAGCTGGGCCTGATAGTAGTCGGGTTTGATGCGCACGAGCAAATCGCCCTTCTTCACGATATCCCCCTCCTTGACCGGCAGCTCGATGATCTCGCCCGCCACTTCAGGCGAGATCTTGACCTCGACCTCCGGCTGCACCTTGCCGGTGGCCGTGACCACCTGGGTGATGGTTTTCACGAACGCCTTCTCGATCGTGACCACGGTGCCGGCGTCCTTTTTGCGCCCGGAAATGATGCCGACGGCGACAAGGCCGGCGAGCAGGACGGTGCCGCCGATGATGATCCATTTTTTCCTGGATTTGCGGCGGGGAATGCTGGACGGAGCGGGAGCGGAGGTGGGGGCTTGGTTCATGGGACTCGGAATAAAGGAAAAATCGCACCAGTCATGCAACTGGGCGCAGGCCGTGGATCAGCCTTAGAAAATGGAACTAGTGTGGAGGGGCCCACAACGACCCCTCCACAACACACAACTGACACTACGAACTGACGGTCTGACTGTCGATACCAGTGAACGGCCCGCTTGGCCGGCGATCACTTCCACTCCAGCCTTGTGAAGGCAAAGCGTGGCAAAGGAAAGAGGGCAGGCCCGGCGGGAGCTGGCTGGCATGCCACGACAACACCCTCTCCCAGGAAAAGTTACACACAACTTTGATGAGCGGCCCGGGCAATGGATGGGCGGGATGGCCGTTGCCCGGTGAGCGTGGCAGAAGCATCCGCAAAAGCCCGGCCGTTGCAATTGGCGGGCGGCCCCGGTCGCTCAATCCTGCCGGTCTGCCACCCAAACGGCCGCCCCGACAATCCCCGCACCGTTGAGCAACTGGGCGGGCACCAGCTTCGCCCGGGTTCTCACATGCGGGAAAAACTTGCGATGCTTGGCGCTGATCCCGCCGCCGATGATGATCAGTTCGGGCCAAAGCAGTGTCTCCAGCGCCCGGATGTACTTGCCCAGCCGGTGACCCCACACCGTCCACGACAGATTCTCCCGGTCCCGGGCCGAAGTCGCGACATGCTTTTCGGCCGATCGGCCTTTCCAGGGGAAATGACCCAATTCGCAAGGGAAGATGACGTTGTTTTCAGCCAGCGCCGTGCCGACGCCCGTGCCCAGGGTAATCAGCAGGGTCTTGCCAGTGAATCCGCGGCCGGCGCCAAACTTCATCTCGGCCTGAGCCGCCGCCGCCGCATCGTTGATGAGCGCAATCCGGCAACGGGTCGCCTGGCCAAAAAGCTTCACCCCATCGCAGCCGATGAACCGGGGATGCAGGTTCGCCGAGGTCAGGATGCGCGAACCTTCAATCACCCCCGGAAATCCCACGCCGATCGGACCGCGCCAATGGAAATGCCGTGCGATCTCGCCGACCGCGCGCGCCATCATCAGCGGCGAGAGCTGTTTCGGTGTCGCGATCCGGTGGCGCTCGGCGAGGAGTTTGCCGGTCCGGGTATCAACCGGTGCGCCTTTGACCGCCGAACCGCCGATATCGATCCCAAGCGCCTTCATGAGCTCCAGGGTGGCCGTCCGGCCGGCTATTGGCAATGCCCGTGTCCATCCGCCCCATGCGGGTGACCATGCTGCAATTCCTCCGGTGTGGCCGGGCGGACTGCCACGATCTCGACGTCAAAGGTCAGATCCACCCCCGCCAGCGGGTGGTTCGCATCCAGCGTCACCTGGTCGTCCGCGATGGCCACCACCGTGACCACGGGCGCAAACCGGTCGGCCCCCGCCTGAAACTGATCGCCTATCTTCAGCTCCCCGTCGACCGGCAGTTGCGCCCGCCGGACCTGGCGCACCTGGTTGGAATCGCGTTCGCCATAGGCACGGGCCGCAGGCACCTGCACGCAGGTCTTGGTGCCGGCCGGCACATCGCGCAACTGCTCGCCCAGGCCGTCGATGATCTGGCCGGCCCCCTCCAGATAGACGATGGGATCTCCGCCCGCCGAGGTGTCCAGCACCCGGCCGGCGGGATCGCGCAAGGTGTAGTGAAAGGTGACGACGTTTTTGCTCATGTTTCCTGGCGGAGTACTTCCAGCGGCGGATGGTCGGTGACTCCACGGCTCGATAGCAAGCCCGTGAGCAGCGTGATGGCTGCAACCGCCACCACCGTCACGGCGAGCGTCACCCCGGATACGGAGGTGGAGGTCTTCAGGACGAATTGGGCCAGCAGGGCATTGGCCGCAACGGCGAGCAGGCAGCCCACGACCGCCGCCAGGATCCCGAGGATCGCATATTCGACCAGCTGGATCTGCATCAGCTGCCGGCGCGTGGCCCCCAGCGTGCGGAGCAGCACGGTCTCACGGATCCGCTGATAGCGGCCAGTCAGCACGGCGCCCACGAGCACGATGACGCCGGTGGCCACGGTGAACAGCGCCATGAACTGCACCACCAGCGCGACCCGGGAGAAGATCGCATCGAAGGTCTGCAATAACAGCGCCAGATCTATGGCCGAGACATTGGGGTACTCCCGCACCACCGCCTGCTGCAGCCGGGCCGAGTCGGCCGGGGAGGCGGTGCGGAGGGCGATGACGTAGAATTTGGGCGCGGCCTCGAGGACGCCTTCCGGAAAGACGATGAAGAAGTTGGGCTGCATCCGCTGCCAGTCCACCTTGCGCACGCTCCCCACCCGCGTGAGGAGCGCCACGCCTTGCACGTCAAATTCCACCTCATCGCCCAGCTTCAGGCGCATGTCGCGCGCCAGGCCCTCCTCCATGGAGATGGGGATCACCGGGGCCCCTTCCGCCACGCGACCGGTGAACTCGCCCTGCACCAGCGATTCCGTTTCGGTTAGTTCCGACCGGAAGGTTGAGCGGTACTCGCGGCGCAGCGTCCAGCCCGGGATGGCCGTCGCCTTGTCGTTCAACAGATCCTCCACGCTGCGGCCCTGCAATCCGCGGATGCGCATGGTCACGATGGGGGCCTGCTGCCGCACCGGCACGCCTTCGCGCTCGAGCAGGGCGTTCAGCGGCCCGATCTGGTCGTCCTGAATGTCGAAAAACAGGAGATTCGACCGGCCGTTGCTGCCGGTGCCCTGAATCTGGTTCAGCAAGGTCGTCCGGGTGAGATAGAGCGTGAGGATCAGGAATGTTCCCAGGCCCAGGGCGAGCAGCAGAAGGACGGTGCGGTTGTTGGGCCGGTAGAGATTGGCCACGCCCTGCCGCACCACGTAGGGCAGCCGGCGCGGAAACCAGCGGCGCGCCGCCCAGGCCACAAATTGCGCCAGGCCAGCCAGCACCCCGAATCCCACCCCCAGGGCCCCGGCAAAACCCAGTCCCAACGCCAGGCTGCGCGTCTGCCACACCGCAAAGCCCACAATGGCGCCGACGATCAGTACCCCGAGCGTGATGCGCCAGGGATCCGGCCCGCCCACCCGCTCGGCGAACGCCGAGCGCAAGGCCACCAGCGGCGACACCCGGCGCACGGTCAGCAGCGGCAGCAGCGTGAAAAGCAGGCAGATGACCAGGCCCGCGCCCATGCCGCGGCTCACGGCCGGCCAGTCCACGGCAAATTTCACATCGAACGGCAGGAACCCCGCGAGGAGGTGCGGTAACAGGAGTTGCACCGCCACCCCGAGGCCCGCACCCAGGACGGCCCCGAACACGCCCAGCCCCAACCCCTGCACGAGATAAACGCCAAAACTCTGCCGCGCACTGGCCCCCAGGCAGCGGAGCACGGCCACGGTCGTGATCTTCTGCCGCACGTAGACGTGGATCGCACTGGCCACGCCGATCGCGCCGAGGAACAAGGCCACAAAGCCGACAAGACTTAGGAACGCGTAGACGTTGTCCAGCGCCCGGCCGAGGTCGCGCTTGCGCTCCTCCACGGTGTCGTAATTGAGCCTCTCAGTTCGAAACTTCTCCCGCATGGCTAGCTCAATTGCGACCGGATCGGCGCCGGGCGGCAGCTTCAGGGCGATGCGGTGCCGCACCAGGCTGCCCGGACCCGCCAGCCCGGTGGCCGGCAGCTGGTTGAGGGGAATGTAAGCCCGGGGCGCCAGCTGCGTGACCGCCATGGATTCCCCCGGCACCTTGAGCACGGCTCCCAGCACGGTGAAGGTCGACTTGCCCAGGCGCACCGTATCGCCGGCTTTCACCCCATACTGGTTGAGCAGGGTTTCCTCCAGTATGACCACCGGTCCGCCGGTCGCCAGCCGGGCGGTCGCTTCCGCGGGCCGGGTGAGAAATTCGCCGTAAAAGGGAAACCGGCCCTCGATCGCGCGCACCTGCACCAGCCGCGTCCGGCTCCCTTCCCCGGGATGAAACACCATCATGGAGGAGAACGACACCTCCCGCGCCTGCTCGCCCCCGAGACCGCGGAGGTGTGCCTGCACCGCCGGGGCGATGGGTTGCCGCGAGGTGATGACCAGATCCGCCCCCAGCAATCCCCGGGCCTGATCGTTGATCGCCTCCCGCAGGTTGGCGGTGAAGGAGCCGATGGCCACCAGGGCGGCGATCCCCAGCACCACGGACAGCGAAAACAGCGCCAGCCGCCGCCGCGAGGCCCGCGAATCCCGCCATGCCATTTTCAGGACAAAGGTCATGCGGCGGAATCGCTCACCACCGCCCCGCCTCGCAGGCGGATGATCCGCTGGCAGCGCTTTGCCAGCTCCAGATCGTGGGTCACCAGCACCAGCGTCGTGCCGCGCTCCCGGTTCAGGCCAAAGACCAGCTCGGTCATCGCCGCCGCCGTGTCGCCATCCAGGTTGCCCGTCGGTTCATCGCAGAACAGCACCTTCGGCCGGTTCATGAAGGCCCGGGCCAGGGCCACGCGCTGCTGCTCGCCGCCGGAGAGCTGCACCGGGTAATGGTCGCAGCGCTCCCCCAGCCCCACCCGCGTCAGCAGTTCGCGCGCCTCGCCCTCGCGTCCGCCTTCCCCGCGCAACTCGACCGGCACGAGCACGTTTTCCAGGGCCGTGAGCGTCGGGATGAGCTGGAAGTTCTGAAACACAAAGCCCACATGCCGGTTGCGCACGAGGGCCCGGGCATCCTCGTTCAATTCCCCGAGTTTCTCCCCGGCCAGCATCACGTCCCCGCTGGTGGCCGTGTCGAGGCCGGCGCAGAGGCCCAGCAGCGTGGTCTTGCCGCTGCCGCTGGGGCCGACAATGGCGAGACTGGCGCCCGACGGCAGGCTAAAGCTCACCTCGCGCAATACGGTCAATGCACCCGTTCCGGCGGTTGACGCGTACATCTTGGTGAGCCGCTCGACTTTCAGCATAATGTCATCAGTCATGTTGCGAATTGCCCACATAAACCGAGAAATTGCACGAACACTAGTTTAAGCGGTCGATTTTCCATGCGTCTTCGGATCCTGACACTCTTTTTCGGCCTGCTATCCGGGTTCACCAACCTCGGGGCCGCCGAAACGCGCACCGTGGTCTTTCTCGGGGACAGCATCACGGCCGGATACGGTCTGGATAACCCCGGTGCTGAGGCTTATCCGGCCCTGATCCAGGAAAAGATCCGCGCCGCCCGCCTGCCCTGGCGCGTCGTCAACGCCGGGATCAGCGGCGACACCACGGCGGGCGGCCTCCGCCGGCTCGACTGGATCCTGCGCCAGCAGGTGGACGTGCTGGTGGTCGCACTGGGCGGCAACGATGGTCTCCGCGGCATCGATCCCGGCGTGACCCGCGACAACCTGCAGGCCATCTTCGACCGTGCCCGGCTGAAGCAGCCCGCCATCCGCATCGTGCTCGTCGGCATGCAAATGCCGGCCAACATGAGTGAGGAATTCGCGCAGCGCTACCGGGAGATTTTTCCGGAACTGGCCGCTAAAAATCACACGCCCATCGTGCCGTTTCTGCTCGAGGGCGTAGGCGCCGTGCCCGAGCTCAACCAGCCCGATCTCATTCACCCGACCGCCCGCGGCCAGTCTGTCATTGCCGGCACCGTCTGGACCCACCTACGTTCCTTGCTGCAATGATGCACCCCCGTCATTGGCTGGCCCTCGGCAGCGCCCTGGCCCTTGCCTTGTCCCCCATCCGGAGCTCCGCCCTCACCTTCGACACCCAGGTGCAGGCCGCGGCCACCTGGGCGGAAAATCTCAGCCGCACCTCCCACCTGCCGACGCAAAAATCCGCGCGGGTCTTTGCCGCCAGCGCCACGATTGCCCGCTCGCGCCAGCTCGACAGTGACTGGCTGCTGGTGACCGGGGGCGAACTCTCGATCCAGCACGTGCCGCGCTACGACGGCCTCGATCGGCTCGGTGGCGGCGCCTCGCTCAACCTGCGCCGGAAATTCGGCCTCGGACCCTACGTGCCCGTCCTGCAGCTCGAAGCCAGCATCCACGGTGAATCCGCCCGCGAATCCGGCCGCAGCGGCTGGCAACCCGCCGCCGGGCTGCGCCTCTCCCGGCGCTTCACCGAGTCATGGCGTGCCAGCGGCGGCGCCGGCTGGACCCACTTCATCGCGGCGCACGAACCCTTCGATGTGCAATCCCGGCGGCTCTTCCTCGAGACCTCCCTGGATCTTGCCTCACGCTGGCAGGTCACGCTCGGGGCCGCGCGCGAGCAGGGTGAATTCACCGCCAATGCCTCCGGCGCCGTCTGGTCGCAGGCCCTCGGCGGCGGACAAGGTCCGGCCATCCTCAATCATTACCGCACGCTCGCCT
>JBIJDP010000191.1:0-5390 GCA_044344065.1 Opitutaceae bacterium | reverse complement strand
GGCGGACTGACGGACGCGTCGGCGGGACGCTTGATCGCGATGGATCTGCCGCCGGCTCCGACCGAGCAGACCGGAAACCGCCCGGCGCCGCGGATTGAGCGCCTCAAGGAGAACCTGGCCCGTGTGCAGGGGTTGGATGTCGCCTTGGTGCTGGCCGATGTGCAGCGCGGGGCGGCCCTGGAACTGCGGGAGCACAATCTGCCGGAAGAATTCACCGCGGTGTTGATCGACGTGCCATGTTCGAATTCCGGGGTCATGCGGCACCGGGTGGACGTGAAGTGGCGCCTGCAGGAAACGGATTTCGCGAAGCACGGCCGCCAGCAGCTGGCGCTGCTCCACGCGGCGGCCCGGCTGGTCGCACCCGGCGGCCGGCTGGTTTATTCGACGTGCAGCATCGACGCGGAGGAGAACGATCAGGTGCTGAAAACATTCTTCGAGAGCCGCGCCGGCGGTCCGTTCAAGCTGGAGAACAAGGCGCAGAGTCTCCCCTGGGTGACCGGGCACGACGGCGCGGGGGCGTTCTTGTTGCGGAGACAGGCGTAGGGAAAGAACTTTGGCAGGTGGCAGGTTGTAGGGCGGGAATTCCGATCCCCGGCCTGGGAGCGCGACCGCCCTCAGTCGCTATCGTTGGCCAATCTCCAAGGCAGGAGAAAAAGAAAGAGAAAGATTGGATTCTAGCGGGATGAACGAAAGGCGGGGTTCGGAGACCTCGCCCTACATCTGCCTTCAAACTAAATCACGGCACCAGTTCGAAGACCGCGAGCGTCCGCGATTTTTCCTGCGTGCCGTTGAGGAAGGAGTAGCGGATTTCCCCGGCGGATTCGACGAGCTGTTCAAAGCGCGAATAATCCCAGGCGGCGACGGGTTCGCCGTTGATGCGGGTGACGAGGTCGCCGCCCTGCACGCCGGCGGCGTGGGCCGGGGAATCGGGGACGACGCTGACCACGCGCCAGTAGGCGGGAAATTTGGTGAAACTGAGGCCGGTGCTGCGGCGGGGCGGCAGCACGACCGGTCCGCGCTCCTCGCGATGGAAGGTCACTTGGCTGCGCTCCTGGTCAAAGGTGACGGTGAAATGCCGGAGGATGCCCCCGCCCAGGGCGGTGAGTTCCTCCGTCACGTCCACGATCGGTTCGACGACACTGTAGTCGCCGATGAGGAGGGGTTGGCGCCAGCGGCCGATGTACTGGAGGTGGTCGCCGCTCAGCGTGCCGACCGCCCCGCCGGGGCGGGGCAGCTGGGCAAAGTCGGCGGCAAGACCGGCCAGGTTCAGGCTGAGCGGGGCGTCGCTGCCGGAATCAATGAGCGCGGAAATGCTCTGCTCACCGAGTTGCAGCGGAATGATCGGCGTGCGGAGCTCGTTGTTGAAAGGAATGGCGACTCCGGGGACGAGTGGTGCGGGCGAACGCGGCTGGAGCAGCAGGCGCGAACGGGAGTAGTCGAGCGTGAGCACGGTCTCGCGGAAGAGGGGAAATCCGAGGATGCCGTCGATCCTCACGCCGAGGTGGGCGGAGAGCTCGCGGCAATCGTGGATGAGGATGCGGACGTCCTCGAAACGCGCCCCGCCGAGTTCCAGCCGGCTGATCACGCCGGAATCCATGAGGGTGATGCCGCCCCGGGCGGCACGGTTGCGCACCTGGGGCATGGTTTCCGGCGGCTGGTTCTTCGCGCGATGGCGGCGGGCGAGTTCCGGCGTGACGATCGTGGCGGAGGAACCGGTGTCCACGAGGAAGCGATAGGGGCCGTGGCGGTCCCACTTGGTCTCGACGAGCAGGAAATTGCCGAGGGAGACGGCCGGCACCACGACCAGGGGCGCGTCGAGGGTGGTGCGGCCCGGGCGCGGGGCCTCGCGCCTGAAAGTCATGCACCCACCGAGCAGCAGCGCGGCGGCGCAGAGCAGGGTGAGGACGGACCGCGTGGTCATTTGACTGGTTTGGGCAGACGCAGACTTAACAGGCCGGCGATGGCGGCGAGGATGGCGCCAAGGATGAAGACCGTGGCCGAGCCCCAGATCCAGAACACCGCGCCGGCAATCACCGGCGTGAAGGCGCGCGAGAGCGAGCCGAGGGAGCGAAATATGCCGAGCACCCGGCCCTGGTCGGCGGCCGGGCTGTAAAGCGAGATCAGGCCGGTGGAGGCGGGGTTGACCAGGCCGGAGCCGAGGGCGAGGGCGGCCAGGCCGACGTAGAGCAGCCAGGGTGCGCCCGCAAAGGCAATGACCATCAGGCCGACGCAGGAGGCGGCCAGGCCGGCGGCCAAAATGCGGACCTCGTCCACACGCAGCAGCAGCCGGCGCACGATGTAGCCTTGCGTGACGATGGCGCACAGGCCGAGGTAGGCGAGCAGCAGGCCGTTCTGGCGGGCGGTGTAGCCGAAGCGTTCGGCGGCGAGGAAGGTCAGCGCGGTTTCCATGGTCACAAACGCGACCGAGTAGATGAACGCCACGACGTTGGCCTGGCGCACCGCGGGATTGTCGAGTCCGAGGATGGCGGCGAGGGGATTGCGGATGCGGGGGTCGTGGGACGCGGCCCGGCCGGCGGGAGTCAGGGTTTCGCCGAACCGCAGATAAATCCACACGAAGTTGACGAGGCAGAGCCCAAACGCGATCAGGGCGGGTCCGGTGAAGGGGTTGAAACCGAAGCGCGCGAGGCCGGGGAAATGATCGAGGGGATTCCAGCGGACGGCGATGGCGCCGAGTGTCGGTCCGGTGACCAGGCCGAGGCCGAAGGCGGCTCCCACCAGACCCATGGCCCGGGAGCGCTCGGATCGGGAAGTGACGTCGGCGACGGCGGCCGTGGCGACGGAAAGGTTGCCGCTGAAGCCCCCGGTGACGATGCGGGAAAGCAGAAAGAGCCAGAACGAACCGCTGCAAACCCAGACAAGATAGCCGAGGGCGGTGCCGGCGACCGAGAGCAGGAGGACGCCGCGGCGGCCGCGGCGGTCGGACAGGGCGCCCCAGAATGGCGCGAAGATGAATTGGAGGAGCGAGTAGAACGAGCTGATGATACCGCCGAAGAGCACGGCGGCGAAATGGCTGTCGCGACCGAGGACCCGGGCGAGCGCGTCGGTCTGGCCAAGCAGCCAGCCAAGGACACCCGAATGACCGTCGATCGCGAGGTAGTATTGCAGCAGGTCGGGCCCGAGGGGGAAGATGACGGAGAACCCGATGAGATCGATGTAGAGCGTGAGGAAGATCACACCCATGGAGGGGGGACGGACAGGAGGTGTGATGGCGGCGTTGGACACGGGTGTGGCGGGACAGAAAAGAAGGTTCCATGGCTGACGCCAAGGCGCAAAGAAGAAGAGACCTGAATCTTGAAGCCTGAGGCCTGAGTGAACTGCGTGGCGGCGATATCCCCAACCGCGACTGCCGGTTGCTGGAACTGCAGCTGGCACCTCAAGGCTTGGCCCTGACCTTGATTCAGGTCTCAGGTTTCAAGTCTCAGGTTTGGTAATCCGGGCTCACGTCTCGGTTTCCGTGGGCGCTTCGGCCGCGGAAGCCGGCGGGAAAATAACCCGGAAGATGGTGCCGCGACCGACCGTGCTGCTGACATGGAGACTGCCATGGTGATTGCGCACGGTGCCGAGGATGGCGGAGAGTCCGAGGCCGCGCCCGGCGAACTTCGTGGTGAAGAAAGGATCGAAGATCCGCGCGAGCGTCTCGGGGGCCATGCCGCAGCCGGTGTCGCTGATCTGCAGGATGACGTAGTCGCCCTCGGGCAGGTCGGTGCCGGTGACGCCGGCGGCGAGGAGGGCGCGGGGCACGCGGGTGAAGGCGGTGGTGACGGTGATCTCGCCGGGCCGGTCGCCGATGGCCTCCGAGGCGTTGATGATGAGGTTCATCGCTATCTGCCGCAGTTGCGTGGCATCGCCCATGATGCGGGGCAGGTCGGGTGCGGGGCGGTGCTGCAGCAGGACGAAGCGGCTGAGGGAGGTCTGGAGCAGGGGCAGCAGGGAACTGAGCAGGGAGTTGAGGTCCAGCGGCTCGATGGCGGTGCGGCCCTTGCCGGCGTAAGCGAGCATCTGCTGGCAGAGTTCCGCGGCGTGCTGGGAGGCCGTCTCGATGCGGGAGAGGGGCAGGGCGGCGGGCGAGCCCTCGGGCAGGTCGAGCCGGGCCAGGCCGGCGTTGCCGACAATGCTGGTGAGCAGATTGTTGAAGTCGTGGGCCACGCCACCGGCGAGCAGCCCGAGGCTTTCGAGCCGCTGGCCCTCGAGCAGGCGGCGCTCCAGGGCGAGTTTGCCGGTCTCGGCCATCTTGCGGGCGGTGATATCGAACGCGAGGCCCTCGAAGGACAGCAGCCGGCCCTCCTCGTCATACACCCCCCGGCCGCGGGAAAGGACCCATTTCTCCGTGCCGTCCTTGGCGCGGATGCGGTACTCAACCTCGAAGGGTTGCTGGGCCTGCAGGGCGGCGCGGGTGGTGTCGCGCACCAGGGCGACGTCGGCGGGATGCATGAGGTCGCGCATCTGCACGCGGCCGGTGATGAAGTCGGCGGCGGTCCAGCCCGTGAGTTGCAGTGCGCCGTCGCTGAGATAAAGCGGCGTCATGTGCTGGTCGTACTGGCACATGTAGGCCATGCCGGGGAGGGCTTGCACCAGACTTTCCAGCTGACGCCGGCTCTCGTTGAGCTCGGCGGTGCGCTCGGTCACCTGCGATTCGATGAAGGTGTGCCGGCGCTGCAGGACATAGACCAGCGCGGCGGAGAGGCCGGTGATGCCCAGGCAGGTCAGCAGGTAGTAAAAGGGCACGCGGCTGTATTGGGACTCCAGCCATTCCGGACTGGCCCGGTAGAGCACCTGCCACTGCCGGTCGCCGACCGGCAGGTTCTTCTCGCGCGTCAGGCCCCGGCGCAACTCGGCCTCGCTGGGCAGCGACGTTTCGGAAACCGTGCCCTCGGCCGAGAGGTAGAGCATGAGGCGCTTGGTCGGCTCGTTCTCGTAGGCGTCGAAATAGAGCATGTCGAGCGAGAGGCCGGGCTGGAGCTTGAAGGATTCCTCCAGCATGGTTCGCAGCTGGAAAACCCCCTGGACATAGCCGATGAATTCCCGTCCGCCGTCGGGACCGGAACGGTGCACCGGCCAGATGAAGACGACTCCGCCCGGCAGGTTGTCCTGCTGTTGCACGAGGCTGACGAGGCGGCTCACCGCCATGCGCCCGGAGCGGCGGGCGTTGGCCAGTTGTTCGGTGGTGGGACCGAAGGCCAGGTCGTAGCCGAGCGCAGGCTCGTTGCCGGCGAAGGGCTCGACGTAGAGGATGGGGAAGTGCTCGGCGGCTTCCGGCGCACGGCCGAGGGTGCCGTCGGGACCGCGGGCGGTGAATTGGAAGGGCCGGCCCAGTTCCCGGGTGGCGGGGCGCCCCCCCGCCGCCCCGGCGCCCGGCCCCCCCCGCGCGC
>JBIJDP010000094.1:0-7394 GCA_044344065.1 Opitutaceae bacterium | reverse complement strand
CGCTGTGAACATGGGTCACGCTGCATTTGACGGGGATTATACGCCCGAATTTCCGGTCAGGCAATCCATGGATAGACTCCGCCACGGCGGCAAACGGCCCGGCCGATCCGCAGCCCGCCATGTAACGTAATACGTTACATGATGGATTGGGTCCGGTGAAACCGGGCGGGGCGAGGGGCGCACCCGGTGCGCCGCAAAGAACGCCGAAACAACCGGCCCGGGCCGCCGGGAACTTGTCACGTATTACGTGACAAAGACCGGCGGGGTTGGGCGGCAGGGCGGGGTGGGTCGAGCGAAACGTTGACCTGCGTCAAGGCCGCGCGGGCGGGAATCGGCTACAAACGGGGCATGCCTCCGCACACGGTCACCCTGCCGCATCATCCCGGGCTCGAATCACCGCTGCCGCTGGCCATGCGCGCGGCAGCGACGGTGGACCAGGCCGGGGTCGCGGCGGCGCGGGGCTGGTTTCTCCTCGCGATCGGCAGCCTGGTGCTCGCCGGTCTGCTTTCGCTCATGCTCGTGATCGGACGGCTGCCGTTCCTCGGCTGGCTGTTCACGGATCCGCTGTTCTTCAAGCGCGCGTTGGTGGTGCACGTCGATCTCGCGATCGTCGTCTGGTTTCAGGCGGGCACGCTCGCCTTTCTGGGTCTCGCGCTCGGGTCGCGGCTGCCACGGGGGTGGACCGCCGCGACCCTGACCCTGGCCGCCACGGGCGTGGCCGGGCTGCTGGTCGGCGCGGTGATGCCCGGCGCGCAGCCGGTGCTTTCCAATTACGTGCCGGTGATCGACCACCCGGTTTTCTTCGGCGGGCTGATCTGCTGGTTCACCGGCGCGGGGCTGTTTCTGGCGCGGGCCCTGTTCACGCCGGCGCGCACGGACGCGAAGGCGCTGACGCCCGGCACCGTGATCGCGCTGCGCGCCGCGGCGGCCGCCAACCTGCTGGCCATCCTGACTTTCGCCGGCGCCTGGGCCACAACGCCCGCGGCGCATTCATCGGTCTACTACGAGCTGGTCTTCTGGGGCGGCGGCCACGTCCTGCAGGCGGCGAATGTCGCCGCCATGCTGGCCCTGTGGCTGCACCTCCTGGAGCGGTGGACGGGGCGGGCGGCGCTGGCGCCCGCCCCAACCACGGCGCTGCTCGCGGCGCTGGTGCTGCCGCAGGTGGTCATGCCGTTCCTCGCCTTCGGCGGGACGACGGCGACGGCGTATTTTCCGATGGCAACGCACCTGATGCGCTGGACGCTTTTCCCGGTGGTGCTGGTCCTGCTGGGCGTGGCGGTCGTCCATGTCTGGCGGCACCGCGCCGCGCTCGACTGGCGCGACTACCGCTTCGCCGGCCTTGCGGGCAGTGCGGCCCTGACCGTGCTGGGCTTCGTGCTCGGTGCGTTGATCCGCGGCTCCAGCACGCTCGTGCCGGGGCACTACCACTGTGCGATCGGGGCGGTGACCATCGCACTGATGGCGGCGGCCTATGATTTCTGCACCGCGGCGGCGCCGGCCGGCCCGGCCCCGGAGCAGCCGCGACGCGCGCGCCTGCAGTTGATGCTCTTCGGCGGCGGCCAGGCGGTTTTCGGCCTCGGGTTTGCGCTGGCCGGGGCCTACGGCCTCGGGCGCAAGCAGTACGGGGCGGAGCAGCACGTGCGTTCGCTCGGCGAATACCTCGGCCTCGGCGTCATGGGCCTCGGCGGCCTCGTGGCCGTGATCGGCGGCGTCTTTTTCCTCGCGGTCATGCTGCGCCGCATCGGCACGTGGCGCCGCGAATCCCTCCCGGTCTCCTGAACCCTCCCGTCCGTCCCCCCATAACCTCCGCAATGAACAACGAACCCAAGAAACATCCGTGGCAGAAGGTGCTGGATAATCCCTGGCTGCTGCTCGTCCTCGGCGTCCTCATCCCCGTCCTGTCCTACACCGTGTGGGGCTGGATCGAACTCTGCCTCACCAAGCCCGCGCTGCTGCCCTGACCCCTTTTCCACCCATGAGCTTGCGTCCCCTCACCACCCCCTGGTTCCACGGTCCGGCCGGCCACGAGAAAATCTGGCTCGGTTGCGCCATCCTCTGGTGCTTCGTGATGTCGCTGATGATGCCGTACTGGCATTTTCGCGGCAAACAGAACAGCACCGGCGAAGCCTACACCGTCAAGCCCGCCGACTTTTTCGCCCGCACGGAGAAGTTCGTGGCTGCCAACCGGGTCGGCACATACCAGAACCAGACCGGCAACGCCCTGATGGGCGAGCTGCCCCTCGTCGAGCCGCCCGCGGGCGGCGACGCCTACCTGATCGGCCGCATGTGGTCGTGGTATCCCGCCCTGCGCCTGCGCCAGGGTGAGACCTACCGCCTGCACCTCTCGTCGCTCGACCTGCAGCACGGCTTCTCGCTGCAGCCGCTGAACATGAACTTCCAGGTGCTGCCCGGCTACGACCACGTCCTCACCCTCACGCCGACCTCGAAGGGTGAGTTCACCATTGTCTGCAACGAATTCTGCGGCGCCGGCCACCACGCCATGTCCGGGAAAATCTTCGTCGAATAAACGCACCCTATGTCCACTTCACACTCCCTCTCCGCGCCCGGCACCCCCGGCCGCGTCTGCGGCACCACCGGCCTCGGCGTCTGCCTCGACGCCCAGCGCTTCATCAAGCTCAACGCCGTCGCCGGCATCGTCTTCCTGCTGCTCGGCGGCATCGCGGCGCTGCTGCTGGCGCTCACGCGCTGGCAGACCGTGCACCTGCTGCCGGTGGACTGGTTCTACCGCATCCTGACCTTCCACGGCATCAACATGCTGATCCTGTGGATCCTCTTCTTCGAGGTCGCGATCCTCTACTTCGCCTGCACGACGCCGCTCAACGCGCGGCTCTTCTCGCGCAAGATCGCCTGGGCCTCGTTCCTCATGATGCTCGTTGGCGCCGTGATGGTGGATTACATCATCCTCGCCGGCCAGGCCGACGTGATGATGACGTCCTACCTGCCGCTGCTCGCGCATCCGCTCTTCTACCTCGGCATCATCCTTGTCGCGGTCGGCACGCTCATCGGTGTGTTCAACTTCTTCGCCACGCTCTACGTCGCCAAGCGCGACGGGGCCTACACGGGCTCGGTGCCGATCGTGACCTTCGGCGCCACGGCCGCCGCCATCATCGCGGTCGTGACGCTCCTGCACGGTGCGGTCGTGATGATTCCGACCTTCACGTATTCCATGGGCTGGACGGCCCAGCCCGATCCCGCGTGGTACCGCCTCATCTGGTGGGGCCTCGGTCACCAGTCGCAGCAGGTCAACGTCTGCGCGATGGTCTCGGTCTGGTACCTGCTCTCGCACATCGTGGTCGGCGCGCGTCCGGTCAACGAGGCGGTCTGCCGCACGGCCTTCGTCCTCTACATCCTCTTCATCAACCTCGCCTCGGCGCACCATCTCCTGGTTGACCCCGGCGTGGGCGCCACGTGGAAGATCTGGAACACCTCGTACGCCATGTACCTCGCGGTGCTCGCCTCGATGGTTCACGGCTTCACCGTGCCGGCCGGCGTGGAGATCGCGATGCGCGAGAAGGGCTACACCGGCGGCATCTTCGGCTGGGTGACGGCGCTCCCGTGGAAGAACCCCGCGTTCTCCGCCACCGCGCTTTCCCTCGTGATCTTCGGTTTCCTCGGCGGCATCACCGGCGTCACGCTCGGCACGCAGCAGATCAACATCATCGCGCACAACACCCTGCGCATCCCCGGCCACTTCCACGTCACCGTGGTTGGCGGCACGACCCTCGCGTTCATGGGCCTCGCCTATTACGTCGTCCCGCTGATCTTCCAGCGCGACTTCATCTTCCGCGGCGTTGCCCGCGTGCAGCCGTGGCTCTTCGGCATCGGCATCACGCTGCTGTCGTTCGGCATGTCGTTCGCCGGCTCGATGGGGGTTTCCCGCCGCAGCTGGGACATTGACGCGCAGGGCGTCTACGGCCCGGGCGCGCACCTCTGGCTCGGCGTGCTCGGCCTCGGCGGCGTGCTGGCCTTCATCGGCCTGCTCGTGTTCGCGCTGCTGTGCGTCGGCACGCTGTTCTTCGGCGCGAAGATCGAGCAGCGCGCGATGTTCGACTGGGGCACCCCGCCGGCGCTCGCCGGCAGCAAGTCCGGTTCGCTCGCGCACGATCACTACGCGACGAAGGGCACGATCATCCTCACCCTCGTCTTCCTCGCCTGCTTCGCGGTGTATTACTTCGCCAACTGGAAGGCGTTGGCGGACGTCTGGCCGGTGCGGTGAAAAAGCAGGGCGGGTCTCTGACCTGCCCTACTTCAATCATGTCCACTTCCGCCCACGCATCCCCAATCAGCCCGGCCGCCGGCTGGGCCGACTCCCGGCCGGCACGGTTTCTATCCGGACCGGGGCTGCTGGTGTTTCTCCTCACGGCCCTCGCGGGCTATGAGGCGTTCCTGCTGGTGACCATCTTTGGGCCGACGGAGGGCGGCTGGCTCGGCGAATTCGTGCGCGACTTCCAGCTCTGGTGCTACCGCGGCGATCCGCGCACCGGCGGCATCTCGTGGCTGGCGGTCTCGGTGATGATGTTTGAGCCGATCTTCGTGGTCGGCGTGGCCGCGCTGCTGTGGCGCCGGACCTTTGCCCGGCTGAAGTCGCCCGGTCTCTGGCTGGCCCACGCTCGCGCGGCCGTCACGGCGCTGGTGCTGACGGCCGTCTGCGCCGGCGGCCTGGTGTATTACGCCCGCACCGATGCCATCACCGCCCGGATCCTCCTGCCCTTTCCCGGTGAGCGCATCCGGGTGAAGCTCGCGCTGCCCGACATTCCGCTCGTGGACCAGAAGGGCGCGGCGTTTCGATTCTCCGACCTGCGCGGCCGCGTGGTGCTGATGACCGGCGTGTATGCGGCCTGCACCACGGCCTGCCCGGAGATCCTGCTCGAACTGAAGACCCTCCTCGACGAACTCCCCGCCGCGGAGCGCGCCGGCCTGAGCGTGGTCGCGCTCTCGCTGAATCCCGAGTACGAGACCACGCAGCTCATGGACCTCGTGACGGAGGCGCGCGGCTTCAGCCATCCCGAGTTCCGCTACGTGAACGGCGAGCGTCCGGCGGAGATGCACGACCTGCTGACGCGCCTGCAGTTCTCCGCCACGCGCAATCCGGCGAACGGCGTGATCGATCACGCCAACCTTTTCCTCCTCGTCGACCGCACCAACCATATCGCCTACCGCTTCACGCTCGATCCGCGCCACCGCGCGTGGCTGCGCGTGGCCCTGCGGTCCTTACTCACGGAGAACCATGCCGTCGCACCAGCATCCTGACGTGGATTGCGAGGTGCTGGCGGATGTCATGGGGCCGTCGCCCGACGCCACCGGATCCAGGCCGCCCCCACCTCCCGTCCGTGCCGCCCGGCTGCTGCAGACCGGCAACGCGCTCATGACGCGACTCGACACCCTGCTCGAGCGCTGGCTGCCGCGGGAGGTGAATCCCCTGGCGCACCTCGGCGCCGCAACGAACGCCATGCTGGTGCTCGCGACGCTGTCCGGCGTGCTGATGCTCGTCTGGTATTCGGCGAGCGTGCAGTCAGCCTGGACCTCGCTGGCGGATCTCGGTCCGCGCTCGCTCGGCGGGATCATGCACAGCGTGCACCGGTATTCCTCCGACCTGCTCATGCTGCTCGTGCTGGCGCATGCGCTCCGCACCTTTCTCGCGCGCAAGTTCGCCGACGCCCGCTGGCTCGCGTGGGTGAGCGGCATCGCGCTGCTCGGGCTCGTGTGGTTCATCGGCTGGACCGGTTACTGGCTCGTGTGGGATGAGCGCGCCCAGCTGCTCGCGCTCGACACCATCCGCGGTCTCGACGTGCTGCCCGTGTTCGGCGAGCCGATGCTGCGGCTGTTTGCCTCGGACCGCACCGTGCCGTCGCTCCTGTTCTTCGTGGTGTTTTTCCTGCACATGGTGCTGCCGCTCGGCATCGCCGGCGGCCTGTGCCTGCACCTCGCGCGCCTGAGCCGTTCGCAGCTGCTGCCCGACTGGCGTCTTTCCGTGTGGCTGACCGGGGCCGTGATCGCGGCCGCGCTGGTTTATCCGGCGACCAATGCGGCGGCGGCCCGGATGGCGGTGAAGCCGGGCCTGCTGACCATGGACTGGTGGTATCTCTGGCCGCTGGCCGTCACCGCGCGGCTCTCGGGCGGCGGCATCTGGCTCGCGACGCTGCTGGCCACGGCGGGACTCATGACCGTGCCGTGGTGGCTGGCGCGCCGGCGGCCGCGTCCGGTCTTCCAGGCGAAGGTCAACATCTCGCGCTGCTTCTCGTGCACGCTGTGCTCCCACGACTGTCCCTTCGGCGCGATCACCATGGTGCCGCGCACCGACGGCAAACCGCTTCCTTCGCAAGCACAGATCGATCCCGACCGCTGCATCGGCTGCGGCATCTGCGCCGGGGCCTGCGACACGCAGGGCATCGGCCTCGAGTGGTTCGATGCGCAGCAGGTCACGCGTGAGCTCGAGGGCCTGGTGGTGACCGAGGTGGGGCGGGGCACGCCGCTGGCGCTCGTCTGCGCGCAGGCCGACGGCGGCTGGGAGTTGTTCGATCCCGTGGCGTGGGCGCGCCGCCTGCCGGGTTACATTGTGCGGCCCATTCCCTGCGTGGGCTGGATTGAGCCAAAATTGATTGAGCGACTCATCAGCAAGGGCGCGACGGCCGTGCTGATCACGGGCTGCGGCTCGAGCGAGGCCTTTTGCAAGGAAGGCAACCGCTGGCTGCCGGCGCGCCTCAACGGCACGCGCGAGCCGGTGTTCCGGCCCACCCGCGCCGATCCGCGCAAGGTGGCGCATGTGACCTTCGATCCCCTGCGTCCGCAGTTGCTGACGGCGGCGGCCGCGCGGTTGCTGAGGCAGGAACCCGTGCAAACGGCTCCGGCCCGCGGGCGGATCGGTCCCTGGCTCACCGGGTTGTTGGTGACAGCGGCGGTCCTGGCCGGGCTGCTGCTCGTGAGCGATGCGCCCTTCCGCAATCCCGCCCCGGCGGACGCGGAGTTTGTCTTTTCCTTCGCGGCGCAGGGCGACTGGCTGTCGGGGGCGACGGCGGCGCTGCCCAGGCCCGGGGAGGACCAGCGTCCGGTGCACATGCGCACCGCGCAGCCCATCCAGCGCACGCGCCTGCCAGTCACGGTGAGGCTCGAGGTGGACGGCGGGGTGCAGGAACACGTGTTTCAACCCAAGGGCCTGAAGTCCGACGGCGCGTCCGTCGGCGAGCTACGCGTACCGCTGACACCGGGGGCGCATCGGGTGGCCGTGAGTCTTGTTACCGGGGCGGCGACCCAACAATGGCAGGCGGAGGTCGTGGCGCAGGCCCGGCGCCTCACGGTGCTGTCGTATGAGCCCGGTCACGGTTTCCGGCTGGAGCGGTAGGGAGGCATGGCGGATCCCTGACCTGGGAGCGCGA
>JBIJDP010000093.1:0-7436 GCA_044344065.1 Opitutaceae bacterium | reverse complement strand
CCGAAGCGGGCGAAGGCCGCATCCACGGCGGGACCGGTGGTCGTGTGCGCATGCATGGTGGCGTCGAGCCCGGCCGTGAACAAGTAGGCCAACCGGATCTTGCCTGCCGCCAGCTGGGCCTTGAGCGCCGTTACGTTGGCCTCATCATCCAGCCGCCAGTCGGAGCGGAACCAGGGACGGCCGCTGCGCTGCCAAACGTCAAAGATGACTTCCTGTCCTCCGAGGATGCCGCCGCCGGCATAGAGATCGCGCTTCTCGGTATAATCCAGCCAGGGCAGCCGGTTGAATGGCACGCTGTAGAGCTGGAAATAACCGGTATAGCCGAGCCGGCGGGCGCACCAGCGACTGACCCGATTGCGCACGCGGTGGTGTCCGGCCACAATCTCGGGCAGCCAGCCAAACCATCGCGTCCAGCGGAACGGCGAATGCGCGGGATCGTAGACAAAGCAGGAAAAATGCCCGTGCTCCGCCGGCATCTTCCCGGTGAGGATGCTCGGGTCGCAGGTCGAGGAGTAGCCGAAGATCGTATCGCAGGGACCCCGGTGAGGCAGCAGGTCCACCATAAAGCCGCGCCGTTTCACCTGCGCCCATCCCAGCGCATCCGCAAAGACAAACAGATCGATGGACTCCGTTTTCACAACTGCAGCAACTTGCCGGCCTCAACCGCGAGGTCGGCCGGGCTGAAGGGCTTGGTCAGGAATCGGTTTACCCCGAGTATCGCGGCCTCATCCCGGGTCTCCTGCTGGCCACGCGCCGTCAGCATGATCACCGGCAGTTGGGCATGTTCCGGCCGGGCCTTGATGGCGCGCACGGTTTCGAAGCCATCCATCTCCGGCATCACCACGTCCACCAGCAAAAGATCGACGCGGCCGGCCGCCGCCTGGGCCACGGCTTCGGCGCCGCTGCCGACCATGACCACCCTCGCGCCCAGACCGCGCATGGCATAGGCCAGCAGGCGCCGCATATGCGCTTGGTCATCCACCACCAGAATTATTTTCTCCGTTGTATCAGTCATGCTTTGATCTCCATCACCACGAGCGTGCAGTCATCCATCAGGCCCGCGCCACGCCGGCTGGCCTGCACCAGGCCGAGTAGTTCCGTGCAGATCTGCTGGGGTGGCTTCAGACGCAGTCCCTGAATGGCCTCCACCAACCGCCCCAAACCGAAGAGCCGGCCGTCGCTGTGCAAGTATTCATACAGACCGTCGGTTACCATCACCAACCGCATGCCCGGGTCCAAGGTCGTCCGCTCCTCCGTGTAGGCAAAAGCCGGCAGGATCCCGATGGGCAGGCCGTTCCCGCCCTCCAGATACCGCAGGTTACCTGTGGGGTGCGTGACAAACACGGGACAGTGCCCCGCCGAGGCGAGACGCAACTCCCGGCGGTCGGGTGCCACCCAACCGAGCTGCGCAGTGATAAAAATATTCAGCGGCTCAAGGTCGGCGTGCAGCTGCGCATTGACTTGCTGCAGCAGTTCGCCCGGTGCGGCGGCTAGGTTGAGCCGCGCACGCACCGAGGCCCGCAGCACGGTCGCAAGCAGTGCGGCGGGCAGACCCTTGCCCATCACGTCGGCCAGGATCAGCAGCACCGCCCCGTCCGGCAGGCTCACCACATCAAAAAAGTCGCCGCCCACTTCCATCGCGCTCAGGCATTGTCCGTAAATGCGCAGCCGCTCATCCTCCGGGAAAACCCGCGGCAGGAGTGATTGCTGGATGCCCTTCGCAATCTCCAGTTCACGCCTGACATGCAGCTGCAGTTCGCGCTGCCGCGACAATTCGGTGGCCGTGCGCACCACCGCCACGTAGTCGCACACCGAGCGGATCAACTCCAGCTGCCCGGCAGTGAAGAAACTGTCGCCGGATTTGAGCAGGGTGACGGTGCCGAAGCACTGGCCTTGGATTTTGACCGGCATGACAACAACGCCGCCGGGGAACCAATGCAGTGGTTCCGACTCGGGCAAACTTGAGCATTTCTCGACCGCTTTTTCCATTCCATCCGTCAACACCTCCGTTTCCAACGGGGTCATGGGCCGCGGAACGAAGGGAGCAGCCGAGGCGTCGGCCTGAAAGTCAAGCAGTTGCGGCTGGCCTGACTCGTCCTTGATGTGCGCATACACCACCGTGCCACCCAGTTGCGTGCGGGCCCGGCGGAGCGCCTCCTGCAAAAAGGCATCGAACGGCGGGGCGAGGGCCAGCAGCTCACTCAATCCGAACATCGTGGTCAGAGTCTCGTAGGCGCTGCTCAGTTCCTCGGTCATGCCCGCCAGGGTTTCCTCGCTTTCGCTGATGGTCTCGAAGGGATCGCGGGGCGGGGCCGTGCGCCAGTGCAGCCGCAGGGCGTGGCCGCGGTCGTCGTTCACATGTTCGTACCGGTCGGTTCCGGTCGTGATGATGAATCCTCCACGTCCCTCCTCGGCGAGCGGGTCCTCCGGCAATTGCCCCCAAGCCGGACTCGGCAGGAAACGTCCGGGGTCGCGCACCTCGATGACCAACTCTTCCCCAATCCAGTCCACGGTGACCGCCACCCCGGCCCCGTCCAGATCCCCGGTGCCGTGCTCGATGGCGTTGTTCATCGCCTCGACCATCACCAGCTCGATGCCCGGCCAGCGCGCTTCGTCGAGGCCGCGCGCGCGCAGATGGCGGCGCACGACCTCAGCCGCCCCCGCGATCTCGGTCAGCTGGGCCGGGATCCTCAGCCTGGCTGTTTCTGTGAGCCGCCGTGGCGTGGTCATGAGTCGCCCCCCCCGGCCAGCAGCGGCCAGATCCGGCGGAGGATCTCGCGGTGGCTGGCGGCATCCAGCACCGAGGCCTGATAAACCGCATGCAGCCACTCGAGCGGGTCGTCGACGCGGTGCACGCCGTTGGCATCCGCCCAGGAAACCACGCCCGCCGGCGCCTGCGCGACGATGGCGCGAACGTCGTCCGGCAGCCGCGCCAAGTCCTCGGCGGTGCGCGGAAGCACGCCGATGAGTCGCAGCCGGCCCGCGACCACCGCCCAGAGCCACGACCGACGCCGCACCAGCAGCGGCCCGCGCCCGCCCGTGCGCAGCTCTCGGCCCTGCCAGCCCGGCGGCATGAAGGCGACCGACGGCGCACCGAGGTAGGCGAGCGACCAGGGCAGCGCGGCCAGCCATAACAGCAGCCCGAGCAGGCGTTCACCGGGATCGGGCTTGACGCCGCGGTCCTTGAGCGAGGCGAGGATGAAGCGGTCGGTGATGTCCACGCGCGTGCCCCGCGCGGCATCGAGCAGCACCGCGCCGGCTGCGATCATGCGGTGCAGGTTGACCTTGGGGCCGACATAGGACTCGGCGAGGACCACCGCCTCGCGCACGATGGCCCCGTCATCCACGACGCTGCGTTCACCGACGAGCGTGTTCGGCCCGATCACCGCATTGGCGCCGATCTGGGCGCGGGCGCCGACCCAGCAGGGCGCAATGAGCCGGGCCCTGGGGGACACACGTGCCAGCGGACCGATCCACGCGCCCGGGGGCAGGTGCCGGTCGATCGAGATATCCCCGGACTGCCGCGATGCGAGCCAGGCATGCTGGAGTTCCAGCCAGCGCCCCAGCAGCGCCGCGGGCGTGGCCACGGCCGGCAGCGGGGGCTGTCCAGGCAGGCCTTCAAGGCGCACGCAATCGGCCGGCATATCGGCCCTGCGCTGCGGTAGCACGCGCACGGCCCGCGACCAGTAGTGACCGCCGGCCAGTGCCGCGCGCACAAGGTGCGGCCGGTCGTGGGCGATGATCACGACCTCGGCGACGTTGCGCCGCACGGCCTCGTCCATCCAGTGCGCGAGCAGCGGCTTCGGCCCCACCGGCCACAGCACGAATGGTTCCGGCCGGCACGCCAGCGTGTCGAGCGCGGCATAATCCGGCGCCTCCAGCCAAAGCGTGCCCAAAGCCGGGGGCGGCATGGCCGCGGGCGCGCTCAAAAGGCCCCCTTCCCGAACAGCACCGCGGGGACGGTCTGCACCAGCAGCTTCAGGTCGAGCCAGAAGCTCTCCGCCTGGATGTATGCGAGGTCGAGCCGCACCTGACCGGCAAAGTCGATATTGCTGCGCCCGCCCACCTGCCAGAAGCACGTGAGGCCGGGTTTGGCCAGCAGGCGCTGGCGTTCCTCGACGGAATAGACCGCCACCTCCCGCGGCACGGGCGGCCGCGGACCGACGAGCGACATGTCACCGGCGAGCACGTTCCAAAACTGCGGGAGCTCGTCCACGGAGTACTTGCGGATGTAGCGACCGACCCGCGTCACGCGCGGGTCGTTCTTCATCTTGAAGGTGACGCCGCCCTGCATCTCGTTCTTCGCCAGGAGCTGGTCCTTGATCCGGTCGGCATTGACCACCATCGAGCGGAACTTCCACATGCCAAAATGCCGCCCGCCGCGGCCCACGCGGGTTTGCTTGAAGAACAGCGGGCCGCGGTCCTCGAGCTTGATGAGCAGGGCGGTCGCCAGGAACACCGGCAGCAGCCCCAGCAGGGCGCAGGCCGCGACGACGATGTCGAGCAGGCGCTTCAATCCCAGCGTGCCGCCCACGACCACGCGCCAGAGGAGTCGCTTCCACCAGAAGCGCAGCGCGAGGCGGGTGCGGCCCGCAGCCGTGCCGGCGGCCGTCCAATGCGCCATCAGCTCGCGGTCCTCGGGGGTCAGGTGTCGGCTCATGATCAGCTGGCGACAGCCTTTTCCGCCGCGATCCGGGTGAAGAGCGCCTCAAGGTTCGCAATGTACCGGTCGAAGTCGTAGTGCTCCGAGACGAATTTCCGCCCGGCTTCGCCCAGCGCCCGCGCCCGGGCCTTGTCGGCCAACAGGTCCTCCACGCGCCGGGCGTAGGCTTCAAGGTTCATCCATGGCACCAAATAACCGGTTTCGCCGTCCTTCAACCAGTCTTTGATGCCCCCGGCGTCGAACGCCACGACCGGCAGCGCGAAGCGCATGACCTCCAGCCCGATGGTGGCGATGGGCTCGGGCCACAAGGACGAGATGAGCACGCCGGAAGCGTCGCGATAGTAGTCCTGCAATTCCGCCTGCGGCACGAAGCCCTTGAACGTCACGCGGCCCGCCAGCCCCAGCTTGAGCGCCAGCCGCTCGCATGCGGGTTTGTGGTTGCCGTCGCCGAGGATGATCAGCTCAAATTTCGCCCGTACCCGCGCCATCGCGCGCAGGAGCACGTCCACGCCCTTGCCCCGGACGATCTGGCCCGCATAGATGAGCAGGTTGCGGTCGGAGAACGAAGGCATGAGCGGCGCGACCGGACGCGGCACGGGAGGGAAAATCTCGATGCGCGCCGGATCGAAGCCATTGATCTCGAGCTCGTGCCGCATGTAGTTCGTCACCACCAGATGCCGTTGGAAGCGGCGCACGAGCCCGATCTCGCGGAGCTTCGCGAAATAACTGACCCACTTCACGGGCAGGCCCGGGCCGCGGTTGCGTTTGAGCACGGCCAGGCAGGGGAAAACGCAGCGGAAGCCCGCCGGCCGGGTGCAGATGCGGCGGGTCAGCGGGTGGTACTTGTAGCTGCGCAGGCAGTAGATGTCGTGGTCGTGCACCATGCGGACCAGCGGCCGGCCCGAGGCCAGCATCGCCTCGATGGCGTCGAGGTTCTCCCACTTGTGCATGTAGACGACGGCCGGGGCGCAGCGCGCGAGCACGTCGGGCCACAGGTCCCGGCCGTCCCAATAGACATCCGCGCCAAAAAGCTCGCGCCACGCGGCCTCGTTCCTGCCTGTCGGCCGCTGCGTCAGCAGTCCGACGCGATGACCGCGCCGCTTCATCTCGGTCGCCGTGATAAACACATTGGCTTCGGCTCCGCCCAGACTGCCCAGCGATTCGTGGACGTAGAGTAGGTTCATCGGGAATTTAGTTGGTGTTTATATGGGCCGATCCCTAGCCTGCACCGTAAAACATCTATGGGACGCATCATCGACACGCAAACACAAGCTGGCACCCTGCAAATCATCCTCAAGGCCAAGCGGCTTGACGCGGCCAGCGCCGGCGAATTCAAGCAGGAGAGCAAGGCCGCCTGGAGCCCGGCCGTGAACGCCGTCACCATCGACCTCCGCGCCGTGGACTTTGTGGACAGCTCCGGGGTCGGCGCCCTGCTCAGTCTCTACAAGAAGCTGCCACCAGGGCAGCCCTCGGTGAGGCTCATGCATCTCACCCCGACCGTGCAGTCCGTGATCGAACTGCTACGGCTGCATCGGATCTTCGAGATCCAAGCCTGAGTCGCCATGGCGGCGGGCTACTTCCCCGGCAGCGAGCCGGAACTCGCCGGCCGCCTTGACTCCTATCTCGCCGCACTTGCCGACCGCCTCGGCGCCGCGCCGTTCGCTCCGGCCATCACCGTGCTCGCGCTTGGTGGCGGCTACGGGCGCGGTGAAGGCGGGATCTTCCGCCCCACGCCCGGCGGCCCCCCCGCGCTCTACAACGATCTCGAATTTTACCTCGTGCTCCGCGAGGTGCGCGCCGCTGGCGCCGCGCGTACCTGGTGCGACGCGGAGGCGCACCGCGGCGAGGCGGCCGTCGGCATCGAGGTGGAGTTCAAGATCCTCTCCGCCGCCGCCCTCCAAGGCGCCGGTCCGAGCATGTTCTATTACGACCTTGTCGCCGGCCACCGCCCGGTCTGGGGTGCCGCCGCATTTCTGCCGGGCCTCCTGCCGCGCTTGGGCGACCCGGCGCAAATCCCGGCGCATGAGGCCACGCGGCTGCTGTTCAACCGCGGCTCCGGGCTGTTCTATGCGCAATGTGCGCTGGCGCTGCGCGACACACGCGTCACCGACGGCTTCGTCGAGCGCAATCACGCCAAGTGCCGGCTCGCCCTCGCCGACGCCGTGCTCGCGCTCAACGGCCGCTACCACGGCTCCTGCCGCGAGCGCGCCAGCCGGCTCGCCGAACCGTTGGCGCACCTGCCGCCGCAATGGCCGACCCTCCAGGCTTGGCACCGCGACGGGGTGGAATTCAAGCTGCACCCGCGCCACCGCGCTCCCGCCACCGCCGTCCTGCGCACCGCCCAGGAGGAACTTGCCGGGACCTGGCGCGACGTCTTCCGCTGGGTCGAAGGCCGCCGCCTCGGCCGCACCTTTGCAACGGACGTGGACTACGTCACGGATCCCGGCCGGCTGCTGCCGGAATTCCCCGCCGCGAAAAACCTTGTGCTCCACCTGCGCGACCGGCTCCGGCGCGGCGGCGCACTGCCGTTTTGGACCGATTACCCACGCGCCGCGCTGCAGCGCGCCCTCGTGTCCGCGCTCGCCGGCGGCGAAACCGGCCTGAAGCCCGCCGCCAATATCTTGGGCTGCGGCGACGACGTCACCGTCGTCGAGGGGGCTTACCGAAACTGGTGGCGCTACTATAATTGAGCGCATGGGGGTTGGCTGCAGGGCGGGGTCTCCGCACCCCGCCGTGGATTCTGCTTGGCAGGCGCAGATCAGCAGCGCACCCG
>JBIJDP010000112.1:0-6712 GCA_044344065.1 Opitutaceae bacterium | reverse complement strand
CAAGTCCAACGGCAACGGGTCGGACCATGCCTGGGGCGGCAATCACTTCCTCCTCGGCGGGGCGGTGCGCGGCGGCAATATCTTCGGCAACAGGGACCAGGGCTATTATCCCGACCTGCAGAACCTGGCACAGATCGACACCGGCCAGGGGCGGCTGATTCCCGGGGTCGCCGTGGATGAGTATGCCCGCGACATGCTGAAATGGTTCGGCATCACGGATGGCGACATGGACTACGTGCTCCCCGCCTTCAGCAGCCGCTTCGGCGGGCGTCCGGAACTGGGTCTCTTCGGGGCCTCCACTCCGCCGCCGACCAGCGGTGGCAGCAGCGGTGGCACGGTGACCACGCCGGTCACTTCCAGTGGAGGTGGCAGCGGAGGAGGGGGAGGCGGCGGCGCGATTTCCGGCTGGGGCCTGGGCGCCGCCGGTACGTTGCTGCTGCTCAAGAAACTCGCGGACCGCAAAGCGAAGCAGCGGGCGGCGGAGACGGTGGTTCAGGGTGGACTGTAAAATCGTAGTGCCGGTCTTCAGCCGGCACTGGCTCAGGAGAGCCCAACTGTCGGTGAAGCGTGAAGAACGCGGGCTGAAGCACCGCGCTACGAAGACCTGCACTGCCATGTGTCTCAATCTTCCAGCGCGCTCGATAATTGCACTGGACCGCGGCTTTGTTTCCAATCCCGCGTATGCCTCCCGCCCGTCCCCTCATCAAGTCATTGATCGGGGAGTTAGCCGTGCGTGTGCGGCAGTTGCCGGTGGCCTATGTGGTTCTGTTTCTGGTGGCACTTGTCATCCAGCTGAACCCGACCTGGCGTGAGGCGCTGATCTATGAGCGCAACGCCGTCGGAGCAGGGGAATGGTGGCGGCTCTGGACCGGGCACCTGGTGCATTTCGGCTGGCCGCACTGCCTGGCCGACAGCGGACTCTTGTTTCTCATCGGCTGGACCTTCGGCCACAAGCATCCCTGTGCCAGCCATCTGGGCTTGGTGCTCATGCCCCTGTTCATCTCGGCGACCCTCTATTGGCTCGATCCCATGATGGTGCGTTATGGCGGACTCAGTGCCGTGGATCTCGGCCTGTTGCTCCTGCTGGCGGTCCAGAACTGGCAGCGCCAATGGAGCGACTGGTTCTGGCCGGCGATCCTGCTGATTTATGTCGGCGAGATTGTCCTGGAAATTGCGTCCGGCGGCCAGGGCGGCGGCATGATCAAGTTCGACGACCCGACGGTACAGGTGGCGACCAGCGCCCACCTGGCGGCCGCGGCCTATGCGGTTGTAGCGTGGGGGATCGGGCGGATGTTTGTTAGGTGGAACCGGCCGCGTTAATGTCCTGGCAGATTAGTTCGGAGCTACAAGCAGGCTCTTGCCTGTTGCACTGATCTTACGCAGGAGGATCCGGCGTTGCGTGCCCAAATGAAAACTCAGAACTTGAAGCTGGCGCTGACCTGGAAGACCGCCGAGACGATCGCGTAGGCGATGAAGGCGACGAAGGCGAAGGCGAAGAGGAGCACGCCGCTGGACATCACCTGAGTGAACATCCGGATCTGCCGGGTGAGTTCGCCCTGGTAGGACTGCGCGATGCCGCGGAGGCCGGGCGCGAGGTGGCCGGTGCTCTCGCTCACGGCGAGACGGTCGATCACGAGGGGAGGGAAGCAACCGGTTCGCGACAGCGATTGCGAGAGGCTCTCGCCCTCCAGCACGCGGCCAGTGGCCTCGCGGAAGGCGTTTTGCAGGGCGCGGTTGGTGATCGTGCGCTCGGTCATGCGCAGCGCCTCGGCGGTGGTGATGCCGTTCTCCAGCAGCACGGCGAGGGTCTGGCTGAAGTTATGGATGGCGGCGCCGGTGACGAACGGCCCGGCGAAGGGCAGGCGCAGCAGCAGCGCATCGCTCCGCAGCCGGCCGGCCGGGGTGTGGCGCCAGCGCCAGAGGGCGAGGGCGATCACCGCGGCGCCGATGAGGGTGAACAGGCCGTAGTGGAGGACGAAGTCGGAGAGGTTGACGAGCAGGCGCGTGGCCCAGGGGAGCTTGCCGCCGAGGGAGTTGAGGAGCGTCTGCAGCCGGGGCAGCAGGAAAAAGATGAAGAACAGGATGACGCCCAGCGCGACGGTGCAGATG
This sequence comes from Opitutaceae bacterium, assembly GCA_044344065.1. Taxonomy (GTDB): domain Bacteria; phylum Verrucomicrobiota; class Verrucomicrobiia; order Opitutales; family Opitutaceae; genus UBA2377. Next base: position 4,603 of record JBIJDP010000112.1, on the reverse strand, counting down.
AAAACCGGGTAGGCGAAGGCGGCCATGAGGACGCGGCGCATCTCCTGTTGGGTCGTGTTGTGCTGGATGAGACGGTCGAGGACCTCGCGCAGGTTGCCCGTGGCCTCGCCGGCGGCGATGAGGTTGACGGTGTGCGGGGGAAACACCGCGGGCTGCGACTGCATGGCCAGCGAGAGCGGCAGGCCCTCGCTTAGTTTTTCCCAGAGCGCCCCGCAAAGTGCCCGCTGCCGCGGCTCGAGCAGCCGCCGGCTGAGGAGCCGCACGGCTTCACCGGCGGGCAGGCCGCTGCCGGCGAGATCGGACAGCGACTGGAGAAAGGGCAGCTGCAGGTCCGGACCCAGGGTGCGGCGCTTCGCCCCGAGCCGCAATTCGCGTGCCGCCGGGGAGCCCGAGCCGTTGGCCTCCTGCAGGGTGACCGGCTGCAGACCGCGCGCCGCGAGCAGCCGGGCCGCATCCCGGCGCGACGGCGCGTCGAGCGAGGCGGAAACCGTCTGGCCATCGGCACTGCGGGCGGTGTAGGCGAAGAGGGGCATTATTTATTGCAGATCGGAGTTCGGGGAAGGTGTTCAGCCTTGGGTTGTCGTTCTGAGGTGTAGCCGAAGAATCCAGTGCGACATACATTGCGGACGGTGCACTGGATTCTTCACTGCATTCAGAATGACAATCAGAGGAATGTAAAATGACCGCGGAGTATCATTTGTCCGCCACCGTGATCACGCGGAGCACCTCGTCGAGGGTGGTGTGGCCGGCTCGGACCTTGGACCAGCCGGAGAATTCCAGGGTGCGCATGCCGTGTTCGCGGGCGCACTTGGCGAGGGCGCGGGTGCTCTCCCGCTTCACGATAAGGTCGTGCAGGGCCTCGGTGGGCTTCAGGATCTCGAAGAGGCCGATGCGCCCGCGATAGCCGGTGCCGCGGCAGCGTTCGCAGCCGACGGGGCCCATGAGCTCGGTCACGCCGTCGCCGAGTGCCGGGTCGAGACCCAGGACGCCAAGGGTGTCGCGGACCTTGGATGCGCTGATGGGAGCGGGCTTGGCGCAATCCGGGCAGAGCCGGCGCACGAGGCGCTGCGCGATGACAAGCTCGATGGCTGAGGCGACCAGGAAGGGCTCGATGCCCATGTCAATGAGGCGGGTGATCGCGCCCGGGGCGTCGTTGGTGTGAAGCGTGGAGAACACCAGGTGGCCGGTGAGCGAGGCGCGGATGGCGATGTCAGCGGTGTCGCGGTCGCGGATTTCACCGACCATGATGACATCGGGATCCTGGCGGAGCACGTGGCGCAGGGCGCTGGCGAACGTGAGGCCGATCTCGGGCCGCACCTGCATCTGGTTCGCCCCGGGGACCTCGTACTCGATGGGGTCCTCGACGGTGACGATGCGCAGGTCGGTGGAATTGATCTGGCGGAGGAAGGCGTTGAGCGAGGTGGATTTGCCGGAGCCGGTGGGACCGGTAACCAGCATGATGCCGTGCGGGTACTCGAGCACGCGGGCGATCTGCGCCCGTTCGGCATCGTCCATCCCGAGGCGTTCCATGGTGTACGCCTCACGCTTCTGGTTGAGGAGGCGGAGGGAGACGCTCTCGGCGTAGATCGTGGGGATGGTCGAGACACGGATGTCGAGGACGGTCTCGCCGGCGCGGTAGTTGATGCGGCCGTCCTGTGGCAGGCGCTTTTCCGAGATGTTGAGGCGCGCCATGATCTTGAGGCGCGAGATGATGGCGTCCTGGTAGCGGAGCAGGTTTTCCGGCACCGGCACGGGCACGAGCAGGCCGTCCACGCGGTAACGGATGCGCAGCTGGCCTTCCTGCGGTTCAAAATGGATGTCGGTGGCGACGTCCTCGATGGCCTGCTCGATCACCTCGCGGACGAAGCGCACCACGGCGGCGTCGGTATCGGCCTCGGGCGAGTTTTGCGCGTCGGGGGCGAAGGCGGGGGCGGTGGAGTCCTCGATGCTGCCGGCGCCGACACCGTAGTTTTCAACCACGAGCTGGCGCAGGCGGTCGGCCGGGGCGAGGTGCCAGTGGACGGTGCGCGGGGTGAAGATGGCGATCCAGTCGCGCATGTCGTCGTCGGGCGGCCAGACGGTGGCAAGGTGCAGGGCGTGGCCGTTGGCCTTGGCGCCGCCGCCAGCCGGGGCGGGCAGGAGGATCGGCAAAACCTGGTAATCGTGCACGAGCCGGGCCGGCAGCAGGGGGATGGCATCGGTGTCCGGCGCGAGCGGCGGTGCGACAGGCAGGCCGGAGGCGCGGGCGAGCCAGGACACGACGGTGCCGGCCTCCAGGCTTTGCAGGGCGGCAAGGAGGTCCTGCCGCTCGGCGCGCGGGGTCTCCATGAGACGACGGCGCTGCTCGGCGTCGGGCCAGTCGCGGAGGAAGTCCGGCGGTGCGACGATGGGAGGGGACATGGTCACTTGGCGCCGGCCGGCTTGATGGCCTCGTGGATGCTGGCGCGCTCCTTGGCCGGCAGCTTGTCGATCTGGCTCAGGGCGGGGGCGTTGTCGGTGGACGTGTTGGTCAGAATCGTGGGGCGCAGGAAGAACACCAGGTCGGTGCGCGTGTCCTCGCGAGAACGCGAGCCGAGCAGGTCGCCGATGATGGGAATGGGCCCGAGGCGGCTGGAACTCTTGGACTTCGTGGTGCGCTGCAGGCCGCCGAGGACGATGATGTCGCCACTGCGCACGCTCACGAACGAATCGGTGGAGCGCCGGCCGATGCGCGGCTGGGGATTGCCGTCGATGGTGATCTCGCCGAGGACGTCGTTGACCTCCTGCTTGATCTCGAGCTGCACGGAACCGTCAATGCCGATGAGCGGTTTCACGGTCAGGTCGATGCCGATGTCCTTGGAGGAGACATTGGACCGGTAGCCGGTGCCGATGCTGGTGCCCGTGCCGGTGTTGTCGTTGATGTAGCTGCTGATGACCGGGCGCTGCTCGCCGACGAAGATGTGGCCCTCCTTGTTGTGGGTCGTGATGATGTTGGGCTGCGAGAGGATGGTGGCGTTGGATTTGCGCGGCGTGGTCTTGAGCGAAATGGTGGCCGCAAGGTCAAGCTGGCCCTCGGCGGGACGGCTGAAGACCGCGTCGCTCACGCCGATGCCCGAGCCCGAGCCGGAGAAGCCTACGAGCTTGTCGCCCTCGATGCGGAGGCCGAGTTCGCTGATGCCGGAGGACGCGTTGTTGGTCAGGGTCACCTCGGCGATGACGACCTCGATGCGGACCTGGGCGAGAAGGACGTCGATCTTGGCGACGAGGTCGTTGATCAGGCGGATGTCATCCACGGTGCCGGAGACGACGATCGAGTTGCTGCGCTCCTCGGGCAGGATGGTGAGCAGCGGGCTGAACTGGTTGGAGGGTTCGATTGAGATGCCGAGGGCAGCGACCGGGGCGGCGGGGGCCGGGGCGGGAGGCGTGCCCGCCGGGGCGGCGAATGTGGTGGCGACGCGGGAGGTGTCCGGGCCCTGGGCGCGCGCCGCGTTGTTCTGGCCGGTGACGAGTTGGCTGAGGATGGTGGCGACGTCCTTGGCGGTGGCGTGCTTGAGGAAGATGACCTCGTTGCGCGTGTTGGGGTCGGCGCGGACGTCGAGCCGGGCGATCAGCTCGTCGAAGAAGGGCAGCTGCCGCGGATCGGCGATCACAATGATCTGGTTGGTGCGGTCGTCGGGGTTGTAGGAGAGGGCGGAGCCGAGCTGGGTCTGGAGCGCGCCGGTGAGGATGGTGCGCATCTTGTTCACGACGTCGCTGGCCTTGGCGGACTGCAGGGAGTAGAACTTGGGCGTGAGGCCGGCGAGCAGCGGCTGGTCGAGCTTGGCGACGAGGGTCTCGATGCGCTGCAGGTTGGTGAGGGAATCGGTGATCAGCGCCGAGTTGCTCTTGTCGAAGACCACGGGCGGGGCGCCGGCGCCGGGGTTGAGCAACCCGGCGATCTGGGGCATGAATTCGTTCACCCGCAGGAACTGGAGCTGGAAGAGCTTGCTCGCCGTGCGGCCGCTCGGGGTCAGCTCAAGGGTGGAGCCTTCGATGAAGTCGGGCGCCTCGGATTTCGCGAGGTTGAGGGGCGTGACCTTGAGGAAACGCGTGCCGAGCGGGGTGACGGCGATGCTGTTGAGATTGAGGAGGGTCTCGACGGCCTGCATGGCTTCCTGGCGCGTGATCTTGGTGTTGAGATTCAGCGCCATGGTCACCGCCGGAAGGTTCTGTGGCCGCAGCACGGTCCGGCCGGTCAGGATTTCCAGCATGCCCAGGATGGTGTCGAGATCGCCGCCCGGGACCGAGAATGGCCCGACGAGGTCGTTAGGAGACAAGACCTTGTCTGCCGGCGCGGGGGCGGGAGCCAGTTCAACTGCAGGAACTTGCGCGGCAAGCGGGCCGGTGGCGGCCAGGGCTAGACACAGGCAAAGGTGGGGTAGGCCACGGGGGCGGAGGGGAAATTTCATTGGAACCTGGGTCTGGTGCGGAGGGACTATCGTCTTGATTGGCATGAAATCCCATCCTGAGCCCATGACAAGCCGCGGCTTTGGTCTGTTCCCCTTGCGGTCGGGTTGCCATAAAAACTCCGCTGGAAGGAAGCTAGGTTCCTGGCTGGTTAGTTCTCAGCAAAAGCAGGCTCCTG
>JBIJDP010000092.1:0-7466 GCA_044344065.1 Opitutaceae bacterium | reverse complement strand
GTTTTCCATCGTTGTGGCGAACGTGCTCCTGACGTAGCGCAGTGCTTCAGTCTGCGCTCAATACTGATCCAGCCCGAACTGTTCATCGGGCCAAGACCGCCGACAAATGGATCACCGTAAATTCAGGAAGGGCGCGGGATCCCAGCCGCCGGCCAGTTCCTGGCAGGCCTTGAAGATGAGTTTGTCCATCGCGGCGAGCTGGTCGGCGCTGAGGAAGGTCGGGGTCTCGCGGGCGAGCGTCGCCTCCACTTTTTCATGGGCTTTGGTCAGGATGTCCTTCGCCCCGTCGCGCATCCACTCGGATTTCCGCTTCCGGCCGAAGAGGTGCGGCGGATGGTAGACTTTCCGCCACTGGTCGAGCGTGACATCGCAGTCCATGAAACTGGCGCCGATGCCCTGCTCAACGATGGTTTCGAGCGCGATGGTCTCGTCGGTGATCTCGGCGCCCTTGATCAGGTGTTTGACGTAGCCGGCGATCTCGTCGTCCACCACGAGCTGCTCGTAGCAGAAGTCCTCCTTCAGCTGGCCGGCCCCGCCGATGCCGTTGGCGCCGCCGAGGGCGGTAAGGAGGGTGTACATCATTTTTTCCGCGCCGGCCTGGGCGTCCGGGCAATGCGCGCCGATGTCCATGATCGGGTGGTTGACCACGATCCGGAAGCCGCAGTGCTCCAGCACCTTTTGCCCGAGCAGCGCCAGCAGGGTCTGCTCCGGCGAGCCGCTGGCGATGTCCGCACTCTGCAAATCCAGGAAGTAGGTATGGTTGCAGAAGTAGAATTTCGCGTCGGGCTTGATCGCCGTGACGATGCACAGGCCGGCTAGCCGCTCCGCATGGTCGAGGGCGATATTGGCCGCCGGGGTGACCGGGGATTGCACGCCGCAATTGCAGTTGCCGCCGATGCCCACGACCTGGCCGCGGCGGATCGTGTGCATCGCCATTTTCAGGATGTCCTCGCCGTAGCGCAGCGGACTGGCGACGCCCATGAAAAAGCTGAACTCGGGCTCGCGGCGCATCTTCGCGGCGCCCAGCTTGATCTCCAGCATTTCGCACAGGTAGTCGAAGGACTGCGGATGCAGGGCGTCGCAGCAGCTCGGACTCCGGCCCAGACCGCCGCCGCCTTTTTTCTCCGTGTGATTCCACATGTGGCGGTAGGCGATCATGTCGGCCACCGGCGGGGGGATCTCCATGGCATGGACGAGGGTGCCGGCGGCGTCGATGTGCCTGAGCGCCTGCACCAGGCGCGGGACATCCGCGAAGTCGCGGGCTACCACCGGCCGGGCCCGCCGCGTGGCGTAGTCCCAGATGTGCTGGGCGCCGCAGTCGGCGCTCACCGAAAACTCGCGGGCCGGTCCGCCGACCCGGTCCCAACTGCCCGGGGCGTTCCGCATGATCTCATCCACCATGGCGGCGGGGAAGCGCACGGTCTTCGTGGCCCGGTCCACCCGGGCGGCGGTGCGCTCCAGGCAATCGAGCGCCTCGTCGTGGCCCACCCAGACGCCGGTTCGCTCCAGGATTTGCAGGCTGGCCTGGTGGATTTTCTCCAGGGCCTCCGGTTTCCAGGGGTTCAGGATGCCGTGCAGGGTGCTCATGTTCAGCGGATCGGAATGAGGGAAAGGCTGGGGGAAGAGAAACAGATTGTCCGCCGAGAGATAGAGGAGTCTGCGGCGGGGGCGCAGCGCATTGCTTCGCTACCTGTAGTTTGGTTGGCGATGGGCGATTCTGCGGGCGGTTGCAATACACGGCCCGTCCGGGGGCAGGACCCTACCCATTTAATTCCGCGAATGTATTCCCGCGGATCACGCGGATGATCGCGGATAAATACCTCCGATATCCGCGTCGATCCGCGTAATCCGCGGTTAGGTCTGAGTTTGGCGTAGGGGCGCAGCTTGACTGCGCCCGTTTGATTGGTGCGGGCGGCGTGAGCGGGCGCACACAAGGTGCGCCCCGACAATTCAGATCATCGCCTGCCAGCAGGCTCCTGGCTTTTGCAGCGACCTGGCCTGAACCCTGGCCTACAGGTAGGCGCGTCCGCAGGTTGCCGGGTGGGCGCCGCGGCGTGTCCTTGCCGGCTCCGGCTGTTCGCAATCTCGCGGCGCCGGTGCACCCACCACCCCCATGATTGCAAACGACATCCTGCCCGCCGCGGCTCTTGCCGTCGCCGACTTTCCAGCGGAGGCTGCCTCATGAACCAGACCGCGGACGTAGTCGTGATCGGCGCCGGCGTGCACGGGGCCTCGACCGCCTTTCACCTGGCCAAAGCCGGAGCCGGCCGTGTGGTTGTGGTGGACAAGTCCGGCGTCGCGTCGGGACCCACGGCCAAGAGCGGCGCGATGATGCGGCCCATCTTCACCGAGGCGCCCTACATCCAACTCGTGATGGAGGCGACGGAGATGATGGAGCGCTGGGACGACGTGGTCGGCGGCGATGCCGGTTTCGTGGAACGCGGATTCCTGCGGTTCACGCCGAATTTCAGCGAGGCCGACCTTGGGGGCAACCTGGACCTGATGAAGCGGTTGGGCGTGCAGTTTGAGATTTTGGATGTCGCTGCGCTGCGGGCGCGGGTGCCGGACGCCGAGTTCCGCGGCGATGAGCAGGGCCTGTGGCTGCCGCGGGCGGGTTATGCCGACCCGGTACTCACGACACGGACCCTCGCGCGGGCGGCGGAGCGCCTGGGCGTGAAGATCCACGAGGGTGTGCAGGTCACGGGCCTCCGCGCCGGCGGTTCGCGCATCGAGGCGGTGGAGACCGACCAGGGCGTCATCCACACGCGCACGGTGGTGAACTGTGCGGGTCCGTGGTCGGCCCGGCTGGCGGCCGGCATCGGCGTGCAGCTGCCGATCGAGACGCACAGCGGCGGCACCGCGCTCTTCCAGCGGCCGGAGGCCCTGCCGGTCGGCAGCCCGATTTTCTCCGACGGGATCAACCAGGTTTACTTCCGCGAGGTCGGCGACCACATCCTGCGGGCGGCACACTTTGGGTGGACGAACCATCCGGTGGATCCGGATGAATACGACGAGACCATCACTGCCACCAAGCTGCAGACCCTGCGCGGGGACCTGAAGAAGCGCTTCCGCTCGATGCAGCGCGGGATTTACGCCGGCGGGTTCGCGGCGATCTACGACATGACGCCGGATGCGCATCCGATCATCGGCAACATCGGCGGGGTGGGCGGCTTCTGGTGCAACTGCGGCTGGAGCGGCAACGGCTTTGCCAGCGCCGCGGCCGTGGGCGGCCATCTGGCCGCGCGCATGGCTGGCCGCAGCAGCGCGGTGGACCTGGGGATGTTCGGCTGGCCCCGTCCGCCCGAGACCAAGACGCGCCCCGACGGCAACTGGATCCGCCGCTGAGGCCCCGGATGGGCATCTGACTGTAGGAGGGGCTTTATGCCGGGTTGTTGCGGCCAAACGGGCGGCAAAAGGCCGCTCCTACAGTGAAGACTGATGCACGCCGTGGCCGCTCCTACAGCGCGCGGCCGAGCTGGAGTACATCCATCGGACCGCTGGTCAGCTTCAAGGCGGCGGGCAGGCGGGCGGTGACGGTGAAGCTCGCGGCTTGCAGGCACGCGAGTTTCGCCTCGTCGCCGGCGGCGACCTTCGCCACGGCCTGCCGGACCTCGCGCTTCTGGCAGTCGTCGAGCAGGTATGCGAGCAGGGCGGGCAGGTGGGACTGGTAGTGGTCGTGCGCGGCAAATTCGACGGTCGCGGATTTGGGGTGTGTGCCGTTGGCGGGCAGGGTCACACTGCCGAAGCCGAAGCCCCGGCTGTTATCCGGACCGGCCAGCACGGCCAGCAGGCCGCCGCGGGCGGAGGTGTCGTACCAGAGCACGGGGAAATTCGAGAGGCAGCGCTCGGCCGCGAGATGGCGGCCCGAAAAGAGGCCGCGCGGATAATCGAGGCAGATGGAGGCGACGGGCTGGGCCGCCAGGAGGGCCAGGCCGGGCAGATCGCCCCAGTGGGCGGTCCGGATGACGGCCGGCTGGCCGGGGGCGAAGCATTGCTCCTCGAAATCCGCGGCGTCGAAATGCCGGCGCATGACCGTCCCGTTTTCCCACGCGAAGCCGTGGTGCATGTAGACGTTGTGCGGGTTGCGCGCGGTGCCGAGCAGGCAGACCTTGCAGCCGGCGTCCCGGGCGAGCTTCAGCGCCACCTCGATCACCCGGCCGGCCAGGCCCCGGTCGCGATGCTGGCGCAGGGTGAGGACATTGCCGATCACGGCGACCTCGGGCTGGCGGCGGGCGAAATGGACGGTGGCGGTCGCGAGCGGCACGCCCTGGTGGCGGGCCACCACCGAGGTGATGGCCAGTTGCCCGCTGAAATCGCCCCGCATCGCCTCGAGCCAGTCGTAGTCGGTGGCGGTCCATTCCGTGCGCAGCAGTCCGATCAGTTCCTGCTGGTCCGCGACCGCCAGCGGGTAGGGCAGGGTTTCGAGCTGCAAATCCGCGAGGAGGTCAGGTGTGGACATGGTGGATACGGTTGGGCGGCGGCAAGTGGGGCGGAATGGTCAGAGGCAAAGGGAGGGACCGGCAATATCCGAAAGGAAGCGGGGCGGGCTGGCGGTGCGAAATGCGGGCGGGAATTCCTTGGTGACAGGACGGGCACGCGGCGACGGAACTCTGCGCCTACCTGTAGGCGGTGGCCGCCGCCGGCCTGGTGAACGCGGGCGCATACCTACAGGTAGCGATAAGCATCGTTTGCCCGTGAGGCCCACGAGTGGGCATTAGCGTCACTCGTCCGAACGGCCATCGCCCGGCCTTACCCCGCCATCAGTCTTCCCAGTTCCGTCGCACCATCCCACCATGAACACCAAATCCATCCAGCACGCGGCAGCGTGCGCCAGCCTCTGGCTCGGCCTGACTGCCCTGCTCAGTGCCCAGACGACCGCGGCCAATCAGGCCGCTGCGCCCGACAGCAACAGCGAGCCCGTGATCCTCAGTCCGTTTCATGTCTCCGCGGACAACGATCTCGGCTACCGCAAGCTCAGCACGGTCACCACCTCGCGCGTCGGCGTGCCCATCCTCACGGAGCCGCTGGCGATCGAGGTCATCTCCGGCGAGCTGCTCAAGGATTTCGGCGTGACCGAGGATTACCATGTCTTCCGCTACTCCGCCAGCGTCACCGTGGGTGAGAACGAGGTCGGCCAGGCCGGCATCGTCACCATGCGCGGGTTCCAGCTGCCCCGCTATTTCAACGGCGTGAGTTTCGCCAGCGCCGGCGGCCTGACCCCCTACCTGGTCATGGACAACATTGACCGCGTGGAAATCGCCAAGGGCGCGCAGGGCCTGTTCTACGGCAACTCCACCCCGAACGGCGTGGCCAACTACATCACGAAGAAGCCGCAGTTCACGACCGCGGCCTCGGTGCAGCTGACCGCCGGCACGCTCCAGTACAACAAGGCCGTGCTGGACATGCAGGGCGTCTTCAACCCCAAGATGGCTTGGCGGCTCATCAGCTCGTACTACAGCCGCACCGGCCGCGTCTACGGCCAGGACCGCCAGGAAATGTTCATCGCCCCGTCGTTCGTCTACCGGCCCAACTCGAAATTCCAGTTCGAGGCAGAGGTGAACTACACCAAGCAGAAGATTCCCTACGGCACCTTCGCGCGCGACTTCGCGCTCAACCCGCAATTCTACCAGGACCTCACCAGCCCCAGCCAGGCGATCCTCAATTTCATGAAGACGAAGTACAGCCTGGCCGACGACGCCGCGGCGAAGGCCAAGGTGCAGGAGCGCTACGGCCGCAACCTGCAGTGGAACACCTTCCTCGTGAACTGGGTGGCCGACACGCTGGAGCGGACCGGGCTGCAGCCCTTCCAGTTCACCGGCGACACGATCAACTGGAATCGCTATTCACCCGACGGGGACAGGATGCAGGTCTCCCTGGGCAACCAGGATGGCGAATCGAAGGTCTTCGATTCCAGCCTGACGTTCACCCCGATCGAGCACTTCTCGCTCAAGTACCATTGGACGCGGATGGATGTCTCCGCAAACTTCGTGCGGCACCTCGTCCTCACCAACGGCGGCCTGCGCGCCGACGGCCGGGTGCCCACGCTCAACGTGCAGTACATCGATGCCGCCACCAACGGCGTGCGCTCCTCCTATTCGGACGTGCAGACGCTGGACGGCGTGTACGACACGGAGCTGGCCGGCATCAAGCACCAGATCCTCGTCGGCGCGGAAATGCGCCGTTCCAAGGGGACCAACGGCAACGTCACGATCGACTATACCAAGGCGACCGCGAGCGTGGATGAGCTGGGCAACCCGCTGACCGGCGTCGCCGTCTACCAGTGGTACGATCCGTTCGGCGGCAAGCCCATCCCCAGCATGTGGCCGATCATCGGCAGCGCCCCGCGGGTGACCTCGCGGTCGAACTCGGACTTCAAGGACTACTATGCGACGTACCGGGCCTCGGCCTTTGAAGACAAACTGAACTTCCTGCTGGGTGGCCGCCGGGTGAAGGCGAAGCAGACGGGATTTTCGCACGACACATGGTCAGTCGGCGCCGTCTATGAAGTTCTGCCCGGTTTCCGGGTCTTTGCCTCGAAGGGCCAGAACTTCGTGTTCGGCAACAACTACACCATCGAGGGCCCCGGCATGACCCCGGCGGAAATTGCGAGCCGGAAGCTGCTCAACTACGAAAAGGGCAACGGCACCGAGTTCGGCGTGAAGACGAACTGGAAGGACAACATGCTGGCCGGCAGTATCTCGCACTTCTTCGACCAGCGCGACGGCATCATCCGGAGCGACTACGCCAAGAACATCCTGGAGCCCCGCCTCAATGATCCCAACCCGAACAACCGCGTCACCTGGCGGCAGAACGGCGGCGTGGTGCAGGTGAAGGGCATCGACGGCGACATTGCCTGGACGCCGAACCGGAATTTTCAGGGCATCCTGAACTTCAACTACGAATACGAGGCCAAGGTGGTCAACGATCCGGCCCTGGACATGACCAAGCCGTACCTGACCGTCTACATCAAGGCGCTCCAGCGCCGCCCGCAGAAGAATCCGCTGTGGAAGACCAACCTGATCACGAAGTACAACTTCACCAGCGGCTTCCTCAACAACGTCAGCCTGGGCAGCGCCATCCGGTACTCCGCCGAGTACAACATGACCGACAGTCCGACCATGGACCTCGTCGTGCCGGCGGAAACCATCATCGACCTGTTCGGCACCTATCGCACCAAGTTCATGAACACGCCGACCGAGATCACCCTCAACCTGATCAACATCACCGATACCATCAACGATCTGACCCGCAGCGATGGCATGGAGGCCCGGATTTCGGTCGGGTTCAAATTGTAACGGCTTGTTGGGATGTCCGGTTTGCAAGTTTCAAGGGGCCACGCCACGCGGCGTGGCCCCTTTTGCCGGCCAGAGGGAGTGCCGGACTTCCGATCAGGGAGTGTTGGCAATATCCCCATCAGGCCCGAAGCGGCGGCAGTAGGCAGCCCGCTGGCGGGCGCGGGTTGGGTG
>JBIJDP010000388.1:0-3651 GCA_044344065.1 Opitutaceae bacterium | reverse complement strand
CTGCTCAGCACGACCCTCACCTTCTGAGTGGTTTGATCTGAACAGTTAATCTGCTCTCAAGGGCGGCATCCTCCGGGATGCCGCCCTTTTTCGTGGTGAATGATTGTTCCAGCACCGGACCGGCGGAACGCCACGTGTGCCTTGCCATGACAGCGGTCTGGCTGCAGACTGACCTGTCTTTCGTACCGTTAACTCCCAACCGATTCCGCAACATGAAAATCACCGTTACATTTGGAGCCGCGCTCCTCGCGACAGTATTACTGGCCGGCTGTGACGCCACGAGTGGTGTTACCGCCCGGATCCAGGAAAAATCCGCCGTCTTTGCCCAACTGACTCCGGAACAGAAAAAAAGCATCGAGGAAGGAGCCATCGAGTATGGCTACAACACCGACATGGTCTACATGGCCCTTGGTAAACCTTCCAAGGTGAAGGAAAAGGCCGCGCCGGAAGGCACGGTGCTGATGTGGACTTATAACAATTACTATCCCACCGTGGCGGTGTCGCAACTCGCGCTCAACGATCCCAGCCGCAAGTACAAGGCGGCGCCGCTTTCAAGCAACTATCCCGGCACTGGGCCTGGTGGTAACACGGCACCCAGCATCAGCAGCACCAAGCCGGCCGGACCGGAACCGGGGGTGGACAGCCTGGGCAGCATTCCGTCCGAAACGCTCCATGTGCTCTTCCTCGACGGCAAGGTTTTCCAGATCAAGCTCGAGAGCGAGTAATCGACTCAGACCTGTTTCTTAAAAAGCGGAACCGCATGGTTCCGCTTTTTTTGTACCTGGTTGTGGTCGGATCACCCAGGGACCTGCCAGGTATGTTCGTTACAAATAGTAGCTGCCTGCTTGCAGGCAATGGCTTGATGCAGGGGCGCACCTTGTGTGCGCCTTCGGGCGTCGACGAGACACGCCCCATATCGCCTGCAAGCAGGTTCCTATCTGTGGGTATACCCCATGAAATTATTCAGCGAACATTGTCTGAGAGGATACCAGTCGGGGACGTTCGGCTTGCGAGGAAGGCGTAGGTGGCTTAAAAGCAAACTTGCCGACCGTTACATCATGCAAGTCACACGATTCCCCATGAAATCCATGCTATTTACATCCGTCACGCTGGCCGCCGTCACGATGCTCGCGGGTTGTGATGCCTCCAGCGGCATCACTTCCCGCATCCAGGAAAAGTCCGCCATCTTCGCCCAACTCACCCCCGAGCAGAAGAAGAATATCGAGGAAGGGGCGATCGAAATGGGTTATACTACGGACATGGTGTACATGGCCCTCGGCAAACCCTCGAAAGTGAGGGAAAAAAACGCGCCGGAGGGGACCGTCCTGATGTGGACCTTCCACAACTATTTCCCCACGGTGGCGGTCTCGAAGCTCGTTCTCAACGATCCCAGCCGCCATGGATACCGGGCGGGTCAGGTTTCACCCAATGCTCCCCGCAACGGGGTCAGCATCAGCAGCACAGTGCCGTCAGGCCCGGAACCAGGAGTCGATAGTCTCGCCGATATTCCGTCCGAGACGCTCCATGTGCTCTTCCTCGACGGCAAGGTTTTCCAGATCAAGCTCGAGGGCGAGTGATCGTCCCGGCAGTCTTCAGCCATCCTGCCAGCGGCGCCGTTTGGCGCCGCCTTTGTTTGGCCCAACCGGGTGCGTCAGGACCCCGGGGCCAGGGTATCGGCGACCGGGATCCGGTAGGCTTTCAGTGCCGGTACTACCCCGCCCAAAGCGCACAGTGCCACCATCCCCACCGGTGCCTGCCAGAGCACCGGATGCCACGCCGCCAGGGAGAGAACCACCCCGGTCTGGGCGCGGATGACCTCCGCCACGATGCTGAACAACCCCGCATAGACGGCCAGACCGGTGAAGCTGCCCAGGCTGCCGATGGCCACGGCCTCACCGAGTACCGCGCCAAAGATGGTGCGCCGGCGGGCGCCGAGGGCGCGCAGGATCGCAATGTCACGCCGGCGGGCGCTCATGGAATTGTAGATGCTGGCCAGCACCGCGCCCGCCGCCACCAGGGCCACGAGGTAGGCGACCAGTTCCAGCACACGGTCGAACCATGCGATCTTTTGGAACAGCTCCGCAATAATCGCGCCGACCGGGTAGGCCAAGGTGAGGCGGTTGCCCTGCTTGTTGTACATCAGGTCGAGCATGAAGCCCGCCGTGGGGGCGCGCAGCTGGATCAGCACGGCACTGATATCGGACGCCGCGCGGGGATCATGGCCACCCATGGTCTGCACGCCCGACAGCGGGATCCAAATGACGCGGTCCGCCGGCGAATTGGTGGGGGCGAGCACCCCCGCGACCGTGTAGGTTTCGGCGTGACGGTTGCTTTCATCGAAGGCCAGTCCGTGAAAGGGGTGGAAGGTATCGCCGGTCTTCAGGCCCAACCGTGCGGCGGCAAAGCTGCCCGCCACGGCTTCATGGGCCGCCGGCGCGAACAACCGGCCGGCCGCGAGGGTGAATTTTTTGCCGGGCGAGAGTTCCACGTCCCCGAGCAGTTCCGGCACGGTGCCGACCAGCCGGTAGCCGCGGAGGTTGTCGCCCACGGCGATGGGGATCGCCGTCTTCACCGCCGGATGGCGCCGGATCGTCTCAAAGTCGCTCCACGCCAGGTTGCCCGGCGAGGCCTCGAGGTGGAATATCGCGTTCAGCACGAGTTGCAGCTTTGAGCCGCGGGCGCCGAGCACGGCGTCGAAACCGGCGTTGGCGGAGGTGAAGGCGGCCTGCGACTGGGTCTTCACCATCCAGACGCAGAGCAGCAGGCCGCAGGCCAGCGCGATGCTGCCGGCGGTCACGACCGTCGACAGGGCATGCTGGCGCATGGAGCGGTAGATGATGAGCCAGAGCGTCATGAGCGGATCTCCGCGGCGGGCCGGTTGAGGGCGGCGAAATCCTGCACCTGGTCGAAGTGCTGCAGCGCCCGTTCGTCGTGGCTCACCAGGAGGAGTGCGGCGTTGTGCTCGCGGCAGACCTCGCGGATCAACATGAGGGCTTCATGTCCATGCCGCGGGTCGAGGTTGCCGGTCGGCTCGTCGGCCAGCACGAGCCGCGGACGGTTGGCCAGGGCCCGGGCCACGGCCACGCGCTGCTGCTGCCCGGTGGAGAGTTGCCGCGGAAAATGATGCAGCCGGTGGGCCAGGCCCACCCGCGCCAGGATCTCGCGGGCATGCGCGGCGTCCGCTCCCCGCGGGCCGAAACCCATGCCGAGCAGGACGTTTTCCAGCACCGTGTGTCCCTGCAGGAGATTGAAGGTCTGGAAAATGTAGCCGAGCTTGTCCGCCCGCAGCCGGTCGCGCTGCGACTCCCCGAGGGCGGTCATCTCCACGCCATTGATTCTCACGCCGCCGCTATCGGCCGCCAGAATCCCCGCGATCAGATGCAGAAAGGTGGTCTTGCCCGACCCGCTTTCACCGCGCAAAGCCCGTTGTTCGCCCACAGCCAGCGCAAAAGCCGCCACCCGCACGACCTCGACGCGTCCGCCTTCGGGTGGGACAAATGATTTCCTAAGATTGGTGACTTCCAGCATGCGTCCCATCAGGAAACGCCAGCCGGGGAAAATTGGCAAACCCGGTTTGGGTGCCGGCTTTGCGGGGCACCGCAGATGTACGCTGGCCGGCCAAGCCCGGAAGGAATGGCCGCAAAAAGGCTC
>JBIJDP010000602.1:0-2565 GCA_044344065.1 Opitutaceae bacterium | reverse complement strand
AAGTTGGATGAGTGATTATTTGCGCCTTTTTGCGGCCGCAAAAGTTTGGAGATCGGTTGGTTGCCTACACCGTACTGGCAGTGGGGCTCAATCACTTGAATTATGGCTGAATACGCGGTGCTTGCGGAGCCCCGGCGGAAATTCCGCGCCCCTTGGAGGTTGAGTTTACCCCGGCACTGCTTGGGATGGACGCACTTTTCCCGTGAAAAACTCCTCTCTCCCCAAAATCCACCGCGAAGTGCGCTGCGGCGCCATGACCGCGCTCTACCTGCGCGATGCCAAGACCGGCAAACTGGGCCTCTGGCTCGTACCCACGGCGCGGCGCCGGCAACTGGCCCGCCGCCGCGCATTGCTCAGCGGCGTGGAGGTGGACGGCTACAACGCCGCCACGGGTGGCACGATGCGGTCGTACAACATCGAGTCGCTGGTGCAGGTGAAAGCTTTGGGGGACGATTACCCGGCGGCGTTTTCGCAGGGGCACACCCTGCGCAACAGCGTGACCGTGGACCGTTTGAAGTTCACCGCCCAGGCGGTGACACGGGCCGGTGGCGCCGTGGCCGTGCGCACCACTTTCACCCACGAGACCGCCGGCTGGCGTGCGCATCACCTGCTCGGCTGGCGGCGCGGCGCGAGCTGGCTGGAAAGCAGCATCACGATCGAGAACAACACCGCGCAGCCCCTCACCCTGGAGATGCTGGCCAGTTTCTCGCTGGGCGGCCTGGCGGCCTTTGCCCCGGATGATGCGGCGGGCCGGTTGAAAATGCACCGGTTTCGCGCCGTGTGGAGCATGGAGGGCCGGTTGGAAACGCGGCGGTTCGAGGACCTCCAGTTGGAACCGGCCTGGTCGGGCTACGGGGTGCGGGTGGAGCGTTTCGGGGTGATCGGCGGACTGCCCTCCTGCGGATTCTTCCCGTTCGTGGCGGTGGAGGACACCGGTGCAGGTGTGACCTGGGGGGCGCAACTGGCCCACCCCGGCTCATGGCAGATGGAAGTTTACCGGCGCGATGACCTCGGCGCGATTTCCGGCGGGCTCGCGGACCGCGAATTCGGCCACTGGCAGAAGACCCTGGCACCCGGCGAGAGCTTCACGTCGCCTTCGGCGAGTCTCGCCTGCGTGGCGGGCGGGATCGACGACGTGTGTGCGGCGCTGACCGCGGCGCAGGAAGCGCCGCTGGCCGGCTTGCCGGCGAGCGAGGCGGGCCTCCCGGTGATGTTCAACGAGTGGGCGACCAGTTGGGGCGATCCGAGCCATGCCAACATGCTGAAGCTGGCGGCGTCGTTGCAGGGCAGCGGCATGAAGTACCTCGTGATGGATGCCGGCTGGTACAAACCGGACGGCGGTTCGTGGGGCGATGCGCAGGGTGAATGGATTCCGAGCCGGAAGATGTATCCCGAGGGATTGCCGGCAACCGTGGCGGCCATCCGGGCGGCCGGACTGATTCCCGGGCTCTGGTTTGAAATGGAAGTGGTGGGATCCACCTCGCCGCTTTTCCAGCGCACCGAATGGCTCTTGCAGCGGGACGGCCGGCCGATCACCGCCGGCACGCGCCGGTTTCTCGACCTGCGCAAACCGGAGGTCGTGGCGCATCTCACGGAGCGGGTCATCGGTTTGCTGAAGTCCAACGGCTTCGGCTACCTGAAGGTGGACTACAACGAGAACATCGGCATCGGTGTCGACGGCGCCGAATCGCTCGGCGAAGGCCTGCGGCAGCACCTCATGGGCGTGCAGGCGTTCTTCCGGAAGATCCGTGCCGAACTGCCGGACCTGGTGATCGAAAACTGTTCCTCCGGCGGCCACCGCCTCGAGCCCTCGATGCTCGGGCTGACGGCGATGAGCAGTTTTTCCGATGCCCACGAGTGTCCCGAGATCCCGATCGTGGCGGCCAATCTGCAGCGCTTGATCCTGCCCCGGCAGAGCCAGATCTGGGCCGTGCTGCGCAAGGAGGCCACGCTGCGACGCACCGCCTATCTCCTCACCGGCGGGTTCCTCGGCCGGCTTTGCCTCTCCGGCGACTTTCCCACTTTGCGCCGCGAACAGCGGTCGCTCGTGGACCGGGCCATTGCGCTCTATGCGCAGGTTGTCCCGGTTATAAAGCACGGTCGCTCTTACCGCCATGGGCCCGAAGTCGCCGCCTACCGCCACGCCGCAGGCTGGCAGGCCGTGGTGCGCGCGGGTGCTGACGGCAGGCAAGTGTTGTTCGTCGGGCATACCTTTGCCCGGCCCGGGATTAAAACCATCCGTGTGCCGTTGCCCTCGGGCAAGTGGCGCGTGGCGGGAAATTTGGCCGATGGCAGCAGCCGAACGAAACTCGTGCGCGGGGAACTGCACTGGCAGCCGGCGGGTGAATGGTGCGGTTGCGTGGTCCTGCTCACACGCTGAACGCCGGTCCGTTGCAGGGCGTCACCTTGGTGACGCCTTTTTGGCGCGGCGCAGGTACGCATGCCATTCGAGGCCGGACCAATGCGCCAAAGGCGCACAAGGGCTCACCCGCCTCTGGCGAGTCCGGCCCTGCAGTTGCGGGCGGGGCCGCAGCGGCTGCCGAAGATAGGAGCCTGCAAGCAGGC
>JBIJDP010000091.1:0-7487 GCA_044344065.1 Opitutaceae bacterium | reverse complement strand
GCCCATGCTCAGCGGCCCGGGCGCCATCGCGGTCACCCTCGGCTTCACGTCGCTGGCGACGGACTGGACCGACTACGCGGCCATCATCCTCGGCATTTTGATCGTGGCGGGCATCATCTACTCCACCCTGCGGGTCTCGGGCCGCATCGTGCAGGTGATCGGCATCACCGGCATGAACGCCCTCACCAAGGTCATGGGCTTCCTCATCCTGTGCATCGGCATCCAGTTTGTGGTCAACGGCGTGCTCGGCATCGCCACCGATCCAGCCCTGCTCCGCAGCATCCGCGACACCCTCAGCCATTCCTGAGTCTGTCCGGAACTGGGCCGCCAATCTAAAAAATGAATCTGGTCCGAGCTTTTCAGCCACTCCCAAGCCTTTCCCCATGAAACCCGCCCCCGCGTCCCATGCCGCCCGCATTTTCGCCCGGTCCGAGTGGATCTGGCCCTACGATCTCCGCTGGGACCTGCATAACGCCTACGCGCTGTTTCGCCGCGATTTCACCCTGGACCGCGTGCCGCGGCGAGCCCCGCTGTTCATCACCGCGGACCAGTCGTACCACCTCTACCTCAACGGTGCGTTTGTCGGACGCGGACCCGCCCGCGGCTTCCAGTCGCACTGGCCCTTCGACGAGATCGACGTCGCCCGCTGGCTCGTGCCGGGCCGCAACGTGCTCGCCGTGCGCGCCTACAACCCGGGCTTCAGCAATTTCCAATACGTTCATCAGGGTTATGCCGGCCTGCTCGTCGCCGCGACCTGGGGCGGCGGCCGGCTGCGCACGGACCGCGACTGGTCCTGTCTGCCGCAACCCGGCATCCGGCGCGACATGGTGCACTCCAGCCTGCAGCTGTTCCCGCAGGAACACTTCGACGCGCGCGCCTGCCCGACGGACTGGATGAACTCTGACTTCGACGACCGCAAATGGGCCAAACCCAACAGCCAGGCGTTGCACGTGCTGCCCTGGGCCAGTCTCGAGCCGCGCGGCATCCCGCTCATGTTTGAGGTGGCCGACCGGCCGGGTCGTATCATCGGCACCCGCGAGGGCGAATGTGCCGCCGGCTGGGAAACCGCGCGCAATCTCTACCAGTTGCGCCAGTCCGAGGATCACACCCATGCGCCGGTCGAGTTGGGCGCATTGGACACCCCGGCTGAACCGGGCGCGCCGGCCGGACTTTTTGCCGCCGGCTTCGAGGTCCCGGCCACCGGTCTGGGCCGTTTCCGGAGTTATCTGCTCGATGTCGGGCGCCCCGTCGTCGGCAACTACTCGCTGTCCATCGGCGGCGGCCGCGGAGGCGAGACCGTCGACTTTGCCTACACCGAGGGGATCGATCCGCTGACCCTGAAACCGGACCTGCGCTTCCCCGACGGCAGCAGCGTGGCCTTCAGCGGACGCGTAATCTGCCGTTCCGGTCGCACGGAGTACATGTTCTATCATCCCTACGGATTCCGCCACGTGACGGTCACGGTGCGCAATACCTCGGGTCCGCTGCATCTCTCACTCTGCCTGCGCCGCACCGGTTACCCCGTTGAGCGCCGCGGCGCCTTCCGCAGTTCCGAGCCGTTGCTCGAAAAAATCTGGGAAACCTGCGCGTGGTCACAGCAGAACTGCATGCTCGACGCCTACGTGGACACCCCCTGGCGCGAACAGGCCCAGTGGTGGGGCGACGCCCGCGTGCAGGCGTGGAACACCTTCCACCTGAGCGGCGATGCCCGCCTTTTCCGTCGCGGCATCTACCAGATCGGCGCGCAGCACACCGCCGACGGCCTGACCTACGGGCACGCGCCGACCATGGCGCACAACTGCGTGCTGCCCGACTTCACCCTCGTCTGGATGCTCACGCAGTGGGACTACTATTGGCAGACCGGCGATCTTCAGCCTTTCAAGGATCAGCGCGCCGGCATCGAACGTGCGCTGGCCTACTTCGAAGCGCACACGGGGCGCGACGGCCTCGTGACCTACGATCCCCGCTACTGGCTCTTCCTCGATTGGACCGAACTGCCGAAGGATGGCGCCTCGAGCATCTACAACCTCTGGCTCGTCCTGGCGCTGGAGCGGCTCGCCGCCATGTACCGGTTGACGCGTGACGCCAAGGCCGCGCTGCGCTGCGAGCGCTGGGCCAAACGTCTGCGCTCCAAGCTCCTCACCCTGATCAACCGCCGCGGCCTCCTCGGCGACGGGTTGGACGCCAAAGGCCGCGTGCTGCGCAGCACCTCACCCCATGCCCAGACGCTCGCCCTCATGGCCGGGTTGGCCCCGGAATCGGAACCCGCGATGGAGAAATTCCTGGTCGACTACCTGGCCGACGAATCCGGCCACACCGCCAAGCCAAGCGCCTATTGGATCAACTATGTGTATTCCCTGCTCGCAGCCCGTGGTCACGGCGCGAAGGTTGTCGCCCATATCCGCCCGCGCTGGGAGCCGATGATCGCCTATGGCTCGACCTTTGAGATCTTCGGCGATTCCTCCCTGTTTGCCGCCAGCCGTTCACATGCGTGGTCGGCGCATCCGCTCTATCAACTCATGCAGATCATCGGCGGCGTGCGGCAACTGGCGCCCGCATGGAAACGCGTCCGCTTCGCCCCCGAATTCATCGGCGACTCCGGTGGCGCCACGATCCCGAGTCCGCAGGGTCCGATCGTTTCCGACTGGCGGCGCAAAGGCGGAGTTGTGCACGTCGAGCTCGCCCTCCCCCGCGGCGTAAGCGCCGACGTGCAGTTGCCGGGACTGAAGCCGGATAAAATCTCCGGGCGCAAGACCTGGACGGTCACGCCTTCGTGATTGGATGTCCCGACAGGCTTCGTGCCTCTGTGTCTCTGTGGTAAAACGGGATGGGCTCGCAGATTGGGTGTAGGAGCGGCTTTACGCCGCGATCGGGTGCGTGATCTCGCGGCATAAAGCCGCTCCTACAGGAAGTCTGCCGCCATCAGTCGCGAGCGAGCCCCAGCTCCGGTTGATGAAATCACAAGGGACAGGCTAATAACAAAATCGCGGCTTCTTTGATGGGGCGGTCTTTCAGCCCCTGGCGTTTTTCGGGGGCAACGTTCCTGGGGTGTGATCCCAGGCTGTTATGGCGGCGCGCCTGGGAAATTCACCTGCCTGCGATTAACAGGCCCCAAATGCGTAGCGCAGGCGATGAGCCGGAGCGGCACTCCGTAGATTTCGCCCGTTGGCGAAATCCATCAGCGGTTCAAAAATCCCATCCACTCGCTCACGCTCGTAGCGACGATTCAATTCAACCAAGGAGGGATCCACCATCGCCAAGGCTTCGAAGGACATGGCGGAATCCCCGCCCTGCATCAATACTTCCGCGTGATGGTGGCGCCTGTGCGGTCCTTGAAGGTGATGGTCTTCCGGTCGGGATCCACGCTGTCGAAAACGATGCCGAGAATGGTATCCGCCGACTCGCCGGCGCGGATGGTGCGGCCGTTGATGAGCGCCCGCGGGGGGTTGCCCTGGAACACGCCGTTGATGCGCGCGGCTGATACGAAGGCACGGAATTCATCACTGACCGGCGCGTTGGCCATCAATTCGGAGGTGGTGACCTTGATGCCGGGCGCGAGCTGCGACTCCGTTTTCACGTAAGTCTGTGCCGGCGGGGCGGCGGGTTTGTCGCCAAGCTGTCCCGGTAGCGGGGTGTTCAGAAAACGATCATCGGGCGGCTCCTTGCCCTCGAGTACGGCCTCAACGCGCTGCTGCTCATTGCCGCGCCGGGCGGCGACGGCATCCTGTGCCTTGTCGATCATCGCCTTGGGCATGGCGGCGATCTGGTTGAGCGTTTCCGATGGCGTCACGGCTGCGGGTTGGTCGGCCGGAGCCTTCTTGGTCACAGGCTGGACCGGGGCCGGCTCGGGGGCCGGTTTCATGAATGTTTTCCAGGCAAAGAATCCAGCGGCCGCGAGCACGAGGACGACGGCAAGCCCGCCGATCATCATCACGGTCCTTTGCTTTCTCGCCGTTCCCGTCGGCAGCTTCGCCGGAACCTTCGGCGGCGGCGGCGGCGCCTTGTCGGCCAGGGTCTGTGCATCCATCGGTGGACGCGAGGCCGGCTTGGGCATGGGCGGAGTCGTGCCGGGCTTGACCAGAAAAGGCGGAACACTCACGACCGGGGCCGGGGCCTCCATCGGCGGTTGAGTGCCGGGCTTGGCCGCGGGCGGTGGTGAAACCGGTATGGGCGGCTGCGTTCCCCCGCCGGCCGGAGCCGGGGACGGAGGGGCCTTGGGCTTGAGCTTGAATTTAACCGGTTCGGCTGGGGCTGCCTCAGCCGCAGGTGGGGCGGCTGGCGCAGGGGCAGGAATTGCCGCGGCGGTTTCGGGTGCGGGCGCCGGGGTGGTCTCCGCCGGTTGGGCGGCGGCCTGTGGCTCGGCCGTAAGGCGGGGCTTCAGGCGCGGACGCTCGGGTTGGGAGGCGGCTTCAGCAGTAGGATTCGGCACCGGAGCAGGCTGGGCTGGCACCGCAGCAGGCGTCTCAGGGGCAACAGCTTGCGCCGGAGCGGAGGCAGGCTCGGCGGTCAATTTGGGCTTCAGCCGCAGCTTGGGTGCAGCGGGTTCGGCCGCCGCCGGTTCGGCGGGTGGAGTCGCCGGTGACGGTACGGGTGCAGCCGGGGCCGGCTCGGCGGGAGGTTGGGCGGAGCCGGCTGCCGCAGTCTCCTCCGGTCGGCGCAACCGGGGTTTGAGACGCAATGAGGGCGGCGGGGGCTCTTCACTCATGACGTGACCGTAATCTTTTTTTCGTCCAGCGCGAAACCAAAAAGATTCGCTCGCGGTCAATCCCTTAACCTTCTCAATACCATTCCCATCATGACCGCCTTCAACCGCATCGCCCTCGTCGTCCTTGCCGCCACTTCCCTGTGCCTTGCCGGCTGTCTGTTTTCCAAGAAACCCAGGAAGCCGAAAGAGAGCAAAGCCATCGCGAGCCAGGTGGATGAGGAGTTCAAGCAACGCTGGATCGAAAAGCGGGCGGCGGAGCTGATGACGCGCGGTGTTTCACCCGATATCGCCCGGGGCCAGGCCATTGAGGAGTTCCGGCTCAACTACGGCTACACCAGCGCCGCCGGCAAATGAGCGGCGGCGCGCCTGACCGCGCCCGGGTGCGCGGTGCGGCGGCCGCGCTGGGTTGCTATCTGATCTGGGGACTGGTGCCGCTTTACTGGCGGCCGCTGGCGGCGGTTGATGCGCACGAACTCATCGCGCACCGGCTGGTTTGGTCGCTGGTTTTCACCGCCCCGCTGCTCTGGTGGCTGGGCGGTTTCCGCGAGGTCTTCGCCGCCCTGGGCACCTGGCGCTCGTTCGGCCTGAACCTGGCCAGCAGCATCCTGCTGACCACCAACTGGCTGATCTACGTCTGGGCGGTAAATGCCGGGCATGTGATCGAATCGAGTCTCGGGTACTTCCTCGTCCCCCTCGTCAACGTCGCCCTGGGCCGGATCGTGCTGCATGAACGGCTGCGGCCGGTGCAGTGGCTGGCCATCACCTTCGCGGCGGGCGGGGTGGTGCTGCAACTGGTGCACCTCGGCCGGCTGCCCTGGATCGCACTCAGCTTGGCCGCGACCTTCGGCACCTATGGGCTGCTGCGCAAGCGGTCGCCGCTGGGTCCGCTCTCCGGCCTGACGCTGGAAACCCTGCTGCTCGCCCCCTTTGCCGCCGCCCTGCTGCTGTGGCGGGCGCACGAAGGGGTCGGCGCGCTGGGCCACGCCCCGGTCTTCACCCAGGGACTCATTCTCTGCGCGGGCGTCGTCACGACGGTGCCGCTCCTGCTTTTTGCTTACGGTGCCCGGCGCTTGCAGCTCACCACCCTGGGCCTGCTGCAGTACGCCGCCCCCACCGTCCAGTTTACGCTGGGCGTGTGGGTCTACCACGAGGCCTTTGACCGGGCGCGGGCGCAGTCCTTCGCCTTTATCTGGACCGGGCTGGCGCTCTACACGGCCGATGCGCTCTGGACCCAGCGGCATCGGGTGACGGGAGCGTAGCGTGCAATGCAGGGGCGTGGTTTATCCACGCCCGCGGGTGCTACATTCGCCAATGGATCTCATGCCGGGCGCAGTCTAGCTGCGTCCCTACATTTCAACCTGCCCTACTCTGTCTTCACGTCCAGGAGCTCTATCATGAAGACGAGTGTCGAATCGCGCGGAATGCGGGCCGTGCCGCGCGAACCGTAGGCGAGTTCCGAGGGAATGATGACGACCCACTTGTCGCCGGGCCGCATCAGTTGGAGAATCTGGTCCCAGCCCTGGATCACGTGGCCGCGGCCGAGGCGGAAGCGGAAGGGTTTTTCCCGGTCGCTTGTCTGGTCGAAGGTTTCGCCGTTGAGCAGGCGGCCGACATACAGGACCGAAACCATGTCGCCGGGCTTGGCCTTCTCGCCGGAGCCGGCCGCGAGCACGTCGTAACGGATGCCGGTGTTGGTCTTTTTCGCCTTGGGAAAAGTCTCCTCCACCCAGGCGAGGTCTTCGGGCGGAAGTTTTTCACGCTGGGCGTGAAGCATCAGCGGCAGCAGGCAGAGACTGGCGGCAAGAAGTAGGCGGCGGCGCATGGGATGGGAATAAACCGGGAGTTTGGGCGATGGCACGGATTTTTTCGGCATTTTCCGCAATAGGCCGAATTCATGAATCGCCACCCGGCACCCTGACAGCGGCGGCTGGCAGCCCGCTGGCGGGCGCAGGTTGGGCGCGCGCAAGCTCGCTGCCCGACAAATGCCCAATCCCCGTCCTAACGCCGCAAAGCCGGATGCGCCGCGGCCAGCTTCAGGGCACGGTGCAGGAGGGTCTTGCCGGGTTCCATCCGGTGCCAGGGCGACGCCCCCGAGGGGTGCGGCAGCGGGATGCAATCGGCGGTGTGACCGCGATAGGTGATCTGGAAGGACCGGCCGATCATGTCGTTGAGCGGGGCCGGCGGCAGAAATTGAGTGATGGCAAGCTTGCCCACCGGCAGCACGAGGGTGGGCTGAAGCAGAGCGAATTCACGTTCGAGCCACGCGGAGCAGGCGGTGATTTCGTCCGGAGCGGGCACGCGGTCCCCGCCCTCGGGACGCTTGCCGGGAAAACAACGGCACACGGCCGCGAAATAGATGCGGTCGCGCACCTCGTCCTCGGTCCAGCCGAGTGCAGCGTGAAACCACTTGAACAGGGTCTTGCCGGCGGTCCACGCGAACGGCCGGCCAAGTTTCGGCTCCTTGTCGCCGGGGGCCTGCCCGACCAGAATCACCCGGCTCGACACCGGCAGGCCGACGACGACGGGCTTGTGCATCCGCGGGCACCGGTCGCATTCGCGCAGTGCTGTCAGGTGCCTAGCTACGACGGAGACGGAAGGATTGGGTGCAGCCACGGCTTACCCTCCTTCGCCAAGGCTGTGGCGGGCAAGCACGGATGAACGCGGATGAGGTCCGGGAGAATCAGAAAATACGCGGTCGGCTAGATGGGAGCGCGACCGCCCTCGGTTGCAATTAAGCGCAGCCGGACAAGGCATCGAGAACGAGAAAGATTACGAGAACGAG